>NZ_JBHWHH010000024.1:0-56655 GCF_042732555.1 Nocardia sp. NPDC059764 | reverse complement strand
GTCGACACCCGCCTGCTGCCCGACATGCTGGCCGAGAGCGCCCGCCGGAACCCGGACGGCTGCGCGATCAGCTCCAACGGCCGGAGCATGACCTACGCCGAACTGGACTCCCAGTCGTCGCGGCTGGCCCGGCAGCTGATCGCGCTGGGGTGTGGCCCGGACACGGCGGTGGCGCTCATGCTGCGCCGGTCGACCGATTCGGTGGTGGCGACCTGGGCGGTCGCCAAGAGCGGCGCGGCCTTCGTGCAGATGGCCCCCGACTACCCGGCCAAGCGGATCGAGCACATGGTCACCGACAGCGGCGCGACCGTGGCGATCACGGTGAACGCGCTGCGCGACACCCTCCCGGCGGATCTGCCTCAAGTAGTGCTCGACGACCCCTCGACCCTGGCTCTGTCCGACGCCGCGGACGGGCCGATCTCCGACCTCGACCGCAGCCATCCGCTGCGGCCGTCCAATGTCGCCTACATGACCTACACCTCGGGTTCCACCGGAACACCGAAGGGCGTGCAGGTCACGCACACCGGGCTGGCGAATCTGGTCGCCGACCGCGCGGCCACGTTCGGCATCGACACGACTTCCCGGGTGTCGTATGCCCTCTCCCCCAGTTTCGACGCCTCCCTCGAACAGTTCCTGACCTGCTTCGCGACCGGGTCCACGCTGGTGGTCGTGCCGCCCGAGGTGGTCGGCGGCGACTCGCTCACCCAGCTGCTGGCCGACGAGCACGTGACCCACCTGACGCTGACGCCCACCATGCTGGCGACGGTGGATCCGGAGCTGCCGACCGATGTGCGCGTGGTCGTGGTGGGCGGCGACGTCTGCCCGCCGCATCTGGTCGAGCGCTGGACGCTGTCGGCGGCCATGTTCAACGAGTACGGGCCCACCGAATCCACCGTCACCGCCGCGGGAGCGATGCTGAAGCCCGGGCAGGTACACACGATCGGCGGCCCGATCCGCGGCGTCGAGGCCATGGTCCTGGACCGGGCGTTGCAGCCCGTGCCACGGGGCACCGTCGGCGAGTTGTATCTGGCCGGACCGGGATTGGCCCGCGGCTACAGCCACCGATTCGTGGAGACCGCCACCCGGTTCGTCGCCGACCCGTACGGCGGCACGGGCGCGCGCATGTACCGCACCGGCGATATCGCGCGCTGGACCGGCCAGAACGGCGACACCGCCCTCGAACTGATGGGCCGCAGCGACTTCCAGGTCAAGATCCGCGGCTACCGGATCGAGCCGGGCGAGGTCGACGCCGCGCTCACCACCCACGAGGACGTCGATCTGTGCGTCACCGTGGCCGCCCAGAACAATGTCGGCACCACCGTGCTGGCGTCGTATGTCGTGCCGGTGGACGGCCGTGATATCGACCCGGCCGAGATCCTGCGCTTCGCCCGCGAAACGCTGCCGCCGCACCTGGTTCCGGCGATCGTGCTGCCCCTGGACAGCCTGCCGATGAACGCCTTCGGCAAGGTGGATCGCCGCGCCCTGCCGAAGCCCGAGTTCGGGACCGCGGCCTCCGGGCGGGCCCCGGCGACCCAGCGGGAGAAGACGATCGCGGCGCTGTTCGCCGAGGTGCTCGGAGTGCCCCGGGTCGGCGCCGACGACAGCTTCTTCGTCCTGGGCGGCGACAGTATCCTGTCGATCCGCCTCGTGGCGCGCGCCAAGGCCGAGGGTCTGGGCTTCTCCACCCAGGATGTGTTCGTGCACAAGACGGTCGCGGGGCTGGCCGCCGCGGCCACCGAGGCCGGCGACGCACCCGGGCTGGCCGAGCTGCCGGGTGGCGGCGTCGGGCGGATGCCGTTGTCGCCGATCATGCACGCCATGCTCGATCGCGGCCATTACAACCGATTCGCGCAGGCCGCGCTCGTGGAACTCCCGGACGGGGTCGATCGAGCGGGTCTGGTGCGCGCACTGGGCGCCCTGATGGACCGCCACGACATGCTGCGCGCGGTCTTGCGGGGCGTCGGAGCGGACGGATACGTCGAGGTCCTCGAGCGGGACGCGGTAGACCCGGACGCCTCGCTGGACGAGGTGCGTCTCGGCCGGCGCGACGCCGAGGAGATCGACCGTCATCTCCAGGACGCCGCGGATCGATTGGACCCCGGCAACGGCGCACTCGTTCGAGCCGTGTGGCTGCGGGACGACCGCGCTTCGGGACCCGACCTGTTCTGGCTGGTGATCCACCATCTCGCCGTGGACGCGGTGTCGTGGCGTACCGTGCTCACCGATCTCGCGCAGGCCTGGACCCAGGCCGGCGAGCCGCAGTGGGGTCCGGCCACCACTTCCATGCGGCGGTGGCTGCACGGTCTGGCCGAGCAGGCGCAGAGTAGGCGCTGGACCGAACTCGAGCACTGGAAGGGCGTTCTCGCGCACGAGGATCGACTACTCGGCTCGCGTCGCCTGGACCCGAATGTCGACACCGGCGCCACCGCGGGCCGGATCCACGAACGAATTCCGGCGGCGGTGACCGAGGCGGTCCTCACCACCATCCCGGACCGATTCCATTGCGGCGCCAACGATCCGCTGGTCGCGGCCCTGGTGCTGGCTCTCGCGGAGTGGCGACGCCGGCGCGGCGTGACCACGACCGGCGAGTCCATCCTCCTGGAAGGCCACGGCCGCGAGGAGCAGGCCGTCCCGGGCGCGGATCTGGGCGCCACCGTCGGCTGGTTCACCACCCGCTTCCCGATCCGCATCGAGTGGGACGACCTCGATCTCGACGACGCCCTGGCCGGCGGCCCGAGCGCGGGACGGGCGATCAAGCTGGTCAAGGAGCAGCTGCGGGCGGTGCCGGGCAACGGCATCGGTTTCCCGATGCTGCGGCATCTCGATCCCATGGGCCGCGCCGAGCTCGCGCACCTGCCCGAACCGCAGATCAGCTTCAACTACCTCGGGCGCGTGGGTTCGGGTGAGCGGTCCGGGCCGTGGGCCCCGACCACCGAGTTCACCGCGCTCACCGGCACCAGCGATCCGGCCATGGCACTGGCCGCCCTGCTGGACGTCAATGCCATCGCCGAGGCGGGCACCGACGGGCTCGAGCTGGCTGTGACCTGGGAATTCGCGTCGCAGGCGCTGGCGACCGAGGACGTCGAGGAGCTCGCCGACCTGTGGACCCGCGCTCTGGAGGCGCTGGCCGATCACGTCCGGTCCATGACCACGCGAAGCTACACGCCCTCCGACTTCCCGCTCGCCCCTGTCGCCCAGGACCAGATCGACCGGTGGCTGCGCGAGTACCCCTCGATGACCGAGGTGTGGCCGCTGACCGCCCTGCAGTCCGGGCTGCTGTTCCACACCATCTACGACCGCGGCGGCGAGGACGGCTACATCGTGCAGGCCGCGCTGACGTTCGACGGGCAGGTGGACGGCGAGCGGATGCGGCGGGCCGCCCAGGTGCTGCTGGATCGGCACGACAGCCTGCGGACCGCGTTCGTCGAGACCGATGCCGGGCCGCGTCAGATCGTGTTGCGCGACACCACCGTCGAGTGGGCCGAGTCGGATGTCAGCCTGGTCGACGCGCAGGACGACGCGCTGCGGGACATCGCGCGCATCGCCGCCGCACCCTTCGATCCGGCGCGGCCGCCGCTGGTGCGCTTCCATCTCGTGCGCACCGGTGTCGAGCAGTTCCGGTTGCTGGTGACCAATCACCATCTGGTGCTGGACGGCTGGTCGATGCCGCTGCTCATCCACGAGCTGCTGACGCTGTACATCTCCGACGGCGACACCGCGGGCCTCGCGCCCGCGCGGTCGTTCCGCGAATACCTGCGCTGGCTCCAGGAGCAGGACGCCGACGCCACGGCGGCCGCGTGGCGGGATATGCTCGCCGGGATCGACCGGCCGACGCGGATCACGAACGGTCCGGAGCGGACCGTCACCTCGGATGCGGGCGAGGTGGGTCTGAACCTCGATGCCGCCACCTCCGCCGCGATTCTCGATCTCGGGCGCACGCACGGCGTCACCCCCAATACCGCCCTGCACGTGGCCTGGGCGCTGCTGGTGTCCGTGCTGGCCGGGCGGCCGGATGTGGTGTTCGGCAATACGGTCTCGAACCGTCCGCCGCGGATTCCGGACGTCGAGCGCATGGTCGGGCTGATGGTGAACACACTGCCCGTGCGGATCCGGCTCGAGCCCGGCGAGACCGTCGGCGACCTGCTGGTGCGGGTGCAGTCCGAGCAGGCCGCGATGCTGGATCACCAGCACATCGGCTTGGCGGAATTGCAGCGGGTATCCGGGATCACCGACATGTTCGACACCGCGACGGTGCTCGAGTCCTACCCGTTCGATCGGGAGCTGCTGGCCCACGACCTCTCGGCCGCCGGTTTGCGGCTGGTCGAGATCGACGCGCACGACGCGACGCCGTTCCCGTTGAGCCTGCAGGTGACCCCGCCGCGCCCGGGTGGCGACGGCGGAGCGGATCCCGGAACCTATTCGGTGACACTGAAATTCGCCACCGACCGCTTCGACGACAATGACGCCCACCAGCTGCTCGGTCGCTTCGAGCTGCTGCTCATGCAGCTCGTCGACGATCCGGCCGCCACGGTCGCCTCGATCTCGTCCTGCTGGGATTCCGAACGCGCCAAACTACTCTCGGTCACCGGCGGCGAGCCCGCCCCCGAGCGGGTGCTCCGCGACATCCTGTCCGCGACCGCTCGCCGATACCCCGACGCCGCGGCCATCCGGTACGGCGACACCACGTGGACCTATCGGGAGCTGGACGAGCGCGCCGACGCGTTCGCCCGCCGGCTGATCGCCCATGGCGCATGTCCCGAGTCGACCGTGGCGCTGGTCCTGCCTCGTTCGGCCGAGCTCTTCGTCGCGATCTGGGCCGTCGCCAAGACCGGCGCCGCCTTCCTGCCCTTGGATCCCGGCAACCCGGCCGCGCGGATCGGCGAGTTGCTGTCCGCCTCGAACACCCGGCTGGGTGTTACGACAAACGCTGTCGCACAGCAGATTCCGGCAGACGTGGACTGGCTGACGCTGGACCTCTCGACCACCGACGCCGACGAGCGCCTCCCCCACCCGCCCGAGGCGGACCTGACGGTCGACCACGCGGCGTACGTGATCTACACGTCCGGCTCGACCGGCACGCCGAAGGCGGTCCACCTCAGTCACCGGGGTCTGGCCGATCTGGTCGCGGCGCAGGCAGACTCGTTCCGGCCCACCCCGGATTCGCGGGTGTTGCAGGTCGCCTCGCCCGGATTCGACGCCTGCGTGTCGGAGATGCTGCTGGCGCACAGCAGCGGCGCGTGCCTCGTGGTCGCGCCGCCGGAGGTGTACGCGGGCATCGACCTGGAAGAACTGCTTCGGTCGCAGCGGGTTTCGCACGCGATCATCACCCCGTCGGTGCTGAACACCATGGATCCGTCCCACCTGCCGTCGCTGACCACGCTGGCCGTGGTCGGGGAGGCGGTCGGGCCCGACACCGTGAACCGATGGGCCCCCGGCCGACGGCTCATGAACCACTACGGTCCGACCGAATGCACCGTCTGGGCAACGGGATCCGACGATCTCGCCGCCGGTGACCCCGTCACGATCGGCGGCCCCATCATCGGCGCGTCCGCGCTGGTGCTGGATCCGTGGCTGCGACCGGTGCCGGTCGGCGTCGCGGGCGAGCTGTACGTCGGCGGCCCCGGCCTGGCCCGGGGCTATCGCGACCGCCCGGAGGTGTCGGCGGCCCGGTTCGTCGCCGATCCGCGGTCCACCCGCGGTGAACGGCTCTACCGCACCGGCGATTCCGTGCGCTGGGTGCGCGCGAACGGCCGTCTCGCGCTCGAGTACCTGGGCCGCATCGATCAGCAGGTCAAGATTCACGGCCTGCGCATCGAGCCCGGCGAGATCGACGCCCACATCGCGCGCCACCCCGCCGTGTCCAGCGTCGCCACCGTGACCGTCGACGGGCCCACCGGCGAACCACTGCTGGTGTCCTATGTGGTGGCCGCGCCCGGCGAATCGGTCGACGTGACCGCCATCGAAGGCGATCTGGCCGGCAGCATGCCGCGCTACATGAATCCCGCCGCGATCGTGCGGCTCGAGGAGATGCCGCGCACGCCCACGGGCAAGGTGGACCGAAGAGCCTTGCAGCAGCGCGCCTTCGAGGTGGGCGCGACCGGCGGCAGAGCGCCGTCGACCCCCGCCGAGCAGGTGATGGCACGGCTCTTCGCCGAGGTGCTGCACCTGGAGTCGGTGTCCGCCGACAGCAACTTCTTCGCTCTCGGCGGCGACAGCATCGTGTCCATGCGGCTGGTGGCGCTGGCGAGGAACGCCGGGCTGACGCTCACTCCGCGAGATGTCTTCGAGGGCAAGACGGTTGCCGCCCTGGCCGCGATGGCCGACGGCGAGTCGACCCCGAAGACCGTCGAGGAGCCCCCGCAGCCGGCCACCGCGCATCACGCGTATCGCGCGGCGGGCACCCAACTCGTCAAGCTCACCCGCCAGGACATCGACCAGCTCGAGCGGCGGTACCCCCGGCTCTCCGATGTCTGGCCGTTGTCGCCCATGCAGTCCGGCATGCACTTCCACACGATGTTCGACCCGGACGCGGACGACGGCTACACCGTCCAGACCATGATCGGCTTCTCCGGCGCCGTCGACGCCGACCGGCTGCGGCGGGCCGCGCAGGCCCTGGTGGACCGGCACGACATCCTGCGGGCCGCGTTCGCGGACACCGCGGCGGGGCCGTGCCAGGTCGTGGTCGACCATGCCGAGATCCCGTTCCGGGTGGTCGATCTCGCTACCGGCGGCGACGAGGACGGCCCGGCCGACCCGGCGGCGATCGCCGCGGCGGACGCGGCCGAGAGCTTCGACCTGGCGGCCCCGCCGCTGCTGCGCCTGACCCTGATCCGGCTCGGCGCGGAGTCCTACCGGCTGCTCGTCACCAATCACCATGTGATCCTGGACGGCTGGTCGATGCCGCTGCTCATGGCCGAACTGCTCGACTACTACGGCTCGCCCGACCACATCGACGCCGCCGGACCGGCTCCCACCTACCGCGACTACCTGGCCTGGCTGGGGCGGCAGGACAGCGCCGAGTCCAAAGCGGCCTGGGCGCGGGAGTTCTCGGATGTCGACGCCCCCACTCGGGCGTCCCGTGACGCCGACGCGGGCCCGACGTCCTCCGGCGAGGTCGGGGCCGAGCTGACCGAGGACCGCTTCGGCGCGTTGCGCCGGGTGGCCGCGGACGCGGCCGTCACCCTCAATACCGCCGTCAACGCGGCGTGGGCCCTGAGCCTGCGCGTGCTCACCGGTGAGACCGACGTGATCTTCGGCGCCTCGGTCGCGGGCCGGCCCCCGGAATTGCCGATGGTCGACCAGACGCTCGGCATGTTCCTGAACACGATTCCGGTGCGCGTCCCGCTCGATCCCGCCATGACGGTGCACGAGTTGCTGAGCGAGATGCAGTCGCGGCAGGCCCGCATGCTCGAGCACCACCACATCGGCCTGCCCGAGATCCACCGCAGCGCAGGCCTGTCGGAGCTGTTCGACACCGCCATCACCTACCAGTCGTTCCCCGTCGACCGCTCGGCCCTGCAACAGCTCGTCGATTCGGCGGGCCTGCGGGTGACCGATCTCGACGGCGTGGACGCCGCCCCGTACCCGTTGAGCATGGTCGTGGAACCGATGCAGTCCGAGCGCGGTGAGGCGAACGGCCTGAAGATCATCCTGCGATTCCACGAACGGGTCTTCGACCACGACTCCGCGCGGCGCATTCTCGACCGGTTCATCGACCTGCTGGGCCGAATCGGCTCGCACGCCCACACGCGGCTCGGCGAACTGCCCCTGGACCGGGAACCGCTGCCGGCGTGGCCGGAATCGGCTGCCGAGGCGGCGATCCCGGAGACCCTGGATCGCATCCTCGCGGCCTCGGTGATGGCCGATCCGGATACGGTCGCGGTCCGCTGCGGCGCGGATTCCCTGACCTACCGTCAGCTCGACGACCGATCCACCCGGCTGGCTCGAATCCTGTTGCGGCGCGGGGCCCGACGCGGCCAAGTGGTCGCCTCGGTGCTGCCCCGCTCGCTGGCGGCCACGGTCACCCTGTGGGCGGTGGCGAAGACCGGTGCGGCGATCCTGCCGATCGATCCGACGCTGCCCGCCGAGCGGATCGAATTCCTGCTGTCGGACTCGGGCACCGTGCTCGGGCTGACCGACGGGTCCGTCCGCAAGCGCCCGCCGGACGGCGTCGACTGGCTGCTGCTGGACGGAACTCAGGCGCTGCACGCCCTGGACTCGGTGTCCGGCGCGCCGATCACCGATGCCGAACGCGGAGCGCCGATTCGGCGCGAGCAGATCGCGTACGTCAGCTACACCTCCGGCTCGACCGGAACCCCCAAGGGCGTGCTGGTGAGCCATCGCGGCCTGGCCGATATCGTCGCGGCGCAGCGGCGGCGGTTCGGGGTGGACCCGATGTCGGTGGTGCTGCAGGTCGCCTCGCCCAGCTTCGACGCCTCGGTGTTCGAGCTGCTCATGGCGCACGGGTCGGGCGGCCGGCTGGTCGTCTCCCCCGGCGAGATCTACGCCGGGCCCGACCTGGCGGAACTGATCGCCCGCGAACAGGTTTCACACGCCGTGGTGACCCCCTCGGCGCTGGCGACGGTCCCGACCGCCGGCCTCGACGGGCTGCGGCTGCTGGCGACCGCCGGTGAGCCCCTCGGACCCGAACTGGTCGAGCGGTGGGCTCCCGGGCGCACCATGGTCAATCTGTACGGACCCAGCGAGACCACCATCTGGGCGACGGCCACCGACGCGCTGACGCCGGGCGCCGCCATCACGATCGGCCGACCGGTCGGTCCCGTCGCGGCCGTGGTGCTCGACACCTGGTTGCGACCGGTGCCGCACGGTGTCGCGGGTGAGCTGTATCTGTTCGGCGCGGGCCTGGCCGACGGCTATGTCGCCAGGACGGCCTTGACCGCGGCCCGCTTCGTGGCCTGCCCGTTCGGCGAGCCGGGCCACCCCATGTACCGCACCGGTGATGTGGTGCGCCGCACCGCCAACGGCGAGTTCGAGTTCCTGGGCCGCAACGACTTCCAGGTGAAGGTGCACGGCACCCGCATCGAACTCGGCGAGATCGACGCGGCGCTGGGCGCGCGGCCCGAGGTCGCGTACGCGGTCACCGTGCCGCGCCACGATCCCGGTCGGCCGGTCCGGCTGGTGTCCTATGTCGTGCCCGCGGCCGGGGTTCAGCTCTCGGGTGCGGAATTGCGTGCGGCGCTGGCCGAGTCGCTGCCCCGGATCATGGTGCCGTCCGCGGTGATCGTCCTCGACGAGGTGCCGCTGACCGCCAACGGCAAACTCGATCGCGACCGACTACCCGAGCCGGTCGCCGTGACCCGCGTATTCCGGGCTCCGACACCGGGTGCGGAGGAATTGGTCGCGCGGATCTACGAGCGGGTCCTCGATGTGGCCGGTGTCGGCGCGGACGACGACTTCTTCGAACTGGGCGGCGATTCGCTCAGCGCCTCGCTGGTCGCGGGACGGCTGGGCGCGGCCCTGCAGGTGCAGGTGCCGGTGCGCTCCATCTTCGAAGCGCCGACGGTCGCCCAATTGGCGGCCCGCACCTGGACATTCAGCGACTCGGACCGGCTGCCGCTGCTGCCCGGGACCCATCCCGACCCGGTGCCGCTGTCGCTGGCCCAGCAGCGGATGTGGTTCCTCAACCGCTTCGAGCCCGAATCCCCGGCCTACAACATCCCGGTCATGCTGCGGTTGTCGGGATCGCTGGACACCGAGGCCCTCGCGGCCGCGCTCGCCGATGTGGTCACCCGCCATGAGGTGTTGCGCACGGTCTATCCCGAATTCTCCGGTGAGCCCCGGCAGGTCGTGCTCGACGAGCCCGCGACCGCGGTCGAGCCGAAGCGGGTTCCCGAAGCGGCCGTCGCCGAGGTGGTCGGCGAGTTCGTGCGACGCGGATTCGATGTCACCGCGAACGTTCCGATGCGGGTGGGCTTGTTCGAACTCGCCGAACACGACGACGGCACCGGCGAATTCCTGCTGGTGCTGGTGGTCCATCACATCGCCGGTGACGGTCAGTCGATGGGCCCGCTGGCCCACGACGTGATGACGGCCTACGCCGCGCGCACCGCCGGGCACGCGCCCGAGTGGAAGCCGCTCACCGTGCAGTACGCCGATTTCGCGTGGTGGCAGCGGGAGATGCTCGGCGCCGCCGACGATCCGGCCTCGCTGATGTCCGCCCAGTTGGAGTACTGGCGGACCACCCTCGACGGCGCGCCGGACCGGTTGGATCTCCCCGCCGACCGCCCGCGCCCCGCCGTCGCATCCCTGGCGGGCGGCCGGGTGCCGGTGCAGATCGACGCGGACCTGCACCGGCAGCTGGTCACCCTCGCGCGGTCGCGTGGAGCGTCGCTGTTCATGGTGATGCACGCCGCGCTGGCAACGGTTCTGGGACGGCTCGGCGGCACCGACGACGTCGTGATCGGCACCCCCGTCGCCGGGCGCGGCGAACCCGGCCTGGAGCAACTGGTCGGCATGTTCGTGAACACGCTGGCCCTGCGCACCCGGGTCGACACCACCGAGCGGTTCGCCGAACTCCTGATGCGCGCCCGCGACACCGACCTGCTGGCCTTCGAGCACGCCGACGTGCCGTTCGAGCGGGTGGTGGAGGAGCTGAACCCGGAGCGATCCGCGGCCCGGCATCCGCTGTTCCAGGTGGCCCTGGCGTTCGAGAATCTGGCGGCGGTCGAGGTGGCGCTGCCCGGCGTCCGCATCGCCCGCGCCGAGGTCGATACCGGGGCGACCCAGTTCGACCTGCAACTCGTGCTCTCCGAAGCGGCCCCGGAGGCCGGTGTCGCACAGGGCATCTCGGGCATGCTGACCTTCGCCCGGGACCTGTTCGACGAGTCGACCGCGGCGGCGATCGTGCGCCGGCTGGTGCGGGTCCTCGAAGCCGTCGCCGCCGACCCGGCCGTGGTGGTCGGCGATATCGACTGGCTCGACGCCGACGAGCGCGCCGCGCTCACCTCCCGGGTCGGGGCGCGCACCGGCACCAGGCCGGAGCCGTCCGGACTGCTGCCGGAGGTGTTCGACACCGCCGTCCGGAACAACCCGCACGGCATCGCCGTCGTCGCCGGGGACACCGCGTTGACATACGCGCAACTCGACGAACGCTCGAACCGGTTGGCGCGGTTGCTGATCGACCGTGGCGCCGGACCGGAGACCCCCGTACTGGTGGCGGCCTCGCGCTCGCTGGAGACCGTGGTCGCGTGGTGGGCCGTGGTGAAGTCGGGCGCGGCTTTCGTCCCGGTGGACGCCGGATACCCGGAGAACCGGATCGCGCAGATGGTGTCGGATTCGGCTGCGACGCTGGGTGTCACGGTGTCCGCCGTCTCCGGCCGGCTGCCCGAGTCGGTGGACTGGATCGTGCTCGACGACGCCGCTGTTGCCGAGCGCCTCGACGGGTTGGCGAGCGGGCCGGTCGGCGATGCCGACCGGCTCCACCCGATGCGCGCCGAGAACGTGGCCTACGTGGTCTTCACCTCCGGGTCGACCGGAAAGCCGAAGGGCGTGGCCGTCACCCACAGCGGTGTCGCCGACTTCCTCGCCTCGTTCCGCGCCGACTTCGACCTCGGGCCGACCTCCCGGGTGCTGCGCTTCGCGTCGCCGTCGTTCGACGCCGCCCTGCTGGAGACCCTGATGGCGGTCAGCGGCGCCGGTGCGCTGATCATCGTGCCGACCGGCATCTACGGTGGCGCCGAGATGACGGAGTTCCTGCGCGAGGAGCGCGTCACCCACGCCTTCATGACCCCCGCCGCGCTGGCGTCGGTGGATCCGGCCGGGCTCGACGACCTGCGGGTGGTCATGTCCGGTGGTGACGAGGTGTCCGCGGAACTGGTGAACCGGTGGGCCGGAACCGATCTCGCGGGCGTCCGGATGTTCCGGGAACTGTACGGCCCGACCGAGGCCACGATCGTGACCACCGCGACCGGCCCGCTGTGGCCGGGCGACCGGCCGACGATCGGTGTTCCGTTGCAGGCCGTGCGGGCGCTGGTCCTCGATGCCCGGCTGCGGCCGGTGCCCGTCGGGGTGGCCGGCGAGCTGTATCTGGCGGGCCCGTCGCTGGCGCGCGCCTATCTGGGCAAGCCCGCCGCCAGCGGGTCCCGCTTCGTGGCGCACCCGTTCGGGGAGCCCGGCAGCCGCATGTACCGCACCGGCGACGTGGTGCGATGGAACGCCGAGGGAAATCTGGAGTTCCTGGGACGCAACGACTTCCAGGTCAAGATCCGCGGCTACCGGGTCGAGATGGGCGAGATCGACGCGGTCCTCGACACGCGGCCGGATGTCACCTACGCGATCACCACGCCGTGGCGCACCGACACCGGGCCCACCCAGCTGGTCACGTACGCGGTCCCCGAGGCCGGGGCGAGCCTGTCCAGTGAGGAGCTGCGCGCGGCCTTGGCCGAGGCGCTGCCGTCCTACCTGGTCCCCGCCTCGGTGATGGTCCTCGACACCATCCCGCTCTCACCCAACGGCAAGCTCGATCGTTCGGCGCTGCCCGCTCCCGTGGTGCAGACCAAGCGATTCCGGGCCCCGTCCTCCCCCGTGGAGGAGATCGTGGCGGGCATCTTCGCCGATGTCCTCGGCATCGACACCCCCATCGGCGCCGACGACGACTTCTTCGAACTGGGCGGCAACAGCCTGGTCGCCACCCGCGTCGCCGCCCGCATCGGCGCCGCGCTCGACGAAACCGTCCCGGTGTCGACCATCTTCGAGGCGCCGACCGTGGCCCGGCTGGCCGCCCGCGCCGAATCGCGGGCCAATACCGGCCGGATCGGGTTGACCGCACAGCAACGGCCGCAGCGGATTCCGCTGTCCTACGCCCAGCAGCGCATGTGGTTCCTGAACCGGCTCGAGCCTGACTCGGCCGCCTACAGCATCCCGATCGTGTTGCGGCTCACCGGGGAACTGAATCTCGACGCGCTGCGCGCGGCCCTCACCGAGGTGGTGGACCGGCATGAGGTGCTGCGGACCGTCTACCCGTACGCCGAGGGCGAACCGTCGCAGGTCGTGCTGCCCACGGCACAGGCCATCACGCACATCACGCCGATCCCGGTCACGGAATCGGAGCTGGCCGAAGCGATGTCGGCGCTCGTCGCGACGGCCTTCGACGTCACCGTCGACGCGCCCCTGCGGGTCCGGCTGTTCGAACTCGGGCGGCACGAATGGGTGCTGGCCGTGGTCGCGCACCACATCTCCTGCGACGGCTCCTCGCTGGGCCCGCTCGCCCGGGACACCATGACCGCCTACGCCGCCCACCTGACCGGGGAGTCCCCGGAGCTGCCCGAACTGCCGGTGCAGTACGCGGACTACGCGATCTGGGAGCGCGCGGTGCTGGGCGCCGAGGACGATCCCGACTCGCTGATCCGAGCCCAGATCGACTACTGGACGCTCGAATTGGCGGAACTCCCGCCGCTGCTGGAACTCCCGACCGACCGGCCGCGGCCGCCCGCGCAGACCTACGCCGGCGCGACCGTACCGATCAGCATCGACGCCGACCTGCACACCGGACTGCAGCAGGTCGCGCGCGAGCACAATACGACGCTGTTCATGGTGGTCCACGCCGCGCTCGCGGCCACCCTGGCCCGGCTCGCCGATATGGACGACATCGCGATCGGCACCCCGTACGCGGGACGCGGCGAGCCCGAACTCGACGACCTGGTCGGCATGTTCGTCAACACCCTGGTGTTGCGGACCCGGCTGACGCCGGAGATGACCCTCACCCAGCTGCTCGAGCATGTGCGCGGCACCGACCTGGCCGCCTTCGGGCACGCCGACGTGCCGTTCGAGCGGCTGGTGCAGGAGCTGAATCCGATGCGGTCGCACGCCCATCACCCGCTGTTCCAGGTGATGCTGGCGTTCCAGAACCTCGACAAGGCCGAATTCGAACTACCGGGTCTCTCGGTCTCGGGCGTCACGCCCGACGCCGATACCGCGCTGTTCGATCTGCTGGTGTCCGTGCAGGACTCCTACGACGACATCGGCGAACCGGCCGGAATCACCGGCGCGGTGACCTACGCGAGCGACTTGTTCGACGCGTCGACGGTGACCACCATCGCCGAGCGCCTGCTGCGGTTGCTCGGGGCACTGGCGACCGATCCGACGCAGCGGGTGTACGACGTGGAGCTGCTCAGCGCCGAGGAGCGGGAAACCGTACTGACACAGTGGAATTCGACCGAGTGCCGGCTCCCGGCGGGCGAGACCCTCGCCTCGCTCTTCACCGACTCGGTGCGCGCGCACGCGGACCGGCCGGCGGTGACCTTCGGCGACCGGTCGCTGAGTTACGCGGAATTCGCTTCTCGCGTCCACCGAGTGGCCCGATGGCTCATCGGCCGTGGCGTGGGTCCGGAGTCGCTGGTGGCGCTGCGCATGCGGCGTTCCCTGGACCAGGTCACCGCCATGTACGCCGTGCACGCGGCCGGTGCCGGGTACGTGCCGATCGATCCGGACCTTCCGGCCGACCGCATCGAGTACATGCTGTCCATTGCCGAGCCGGTACTGGAGCTGTCGTCCCTCGACGGGCTCGAGCTGTCCGGATTCGATGACACGCCGGTCACCGACGCCGATCGGCTCGCACCGCTTCGACCGCACAACGTCGCATACGTGCTCTTCACTTCGGGGTCGACCGGTCGGCCGAAAGGTGTTGCGGTATCGCATTGTTCGGTGGTGAACCAGCTGCGGTGGCACGCCGACACCTACGCGTTGACGCCGGACGACGTGGTGCTGCAGAAGTCCCCCGCCACGTTCGATATGTCGGTATGGGAGCTGTTCACGACCTTGGCGATGGGGGCGCGGCTGGTGATCGCACGCGCCGACGGGCATGCCGACCTGGCCTATCTCGCCGAAACCATTGCCGCCGAACGGGTCACGATCGCCGCGCTGGTGCCGTCGATGCTGGCGGTGTTCGCGGAGACGGTGCCCGCGGAGTCGCTGGCGTCGGTGCGGACGCTGCTCGTCGGCGGTGAGGCGTTCGGTCCCGACGTGGTGGCCGAGGCGCGACGCGCCATGCCCGGGGTCGAGCTGCACAATCTGTACGGACCGACCGAGTTCACCGTGGCCGCGACCGCGCATCGGGTCACCGACACCGACAGCGCGAGCATGCCGATCGGCGCACCGGCCTGGAACACAAAGGCATACGTGCTCGACCACCGGCTGCATCCGGTACCGCCCGGCGTCTCCGGCGAGCTGTACCTCGCGGGCGTCCAGCTCTCGCGCGGCTACCAGTCGCGGCCCGGCCTCACCGCGGAACGGTTCGTGCCCGACCCGTTCGGCGACGGCGGACGCCTCTACCGCACCGGCGACCTGGTGCGCTGGACCGACGACGGCGAACTGGAATACCTGGGCCGCACCGACTTCCAGGTGAAACTGCGCGGCCTGCGGATCGAACTCGGCGAGATCGAGGCGGTCCTCGCCGAGCACCCGAGCGTCGCCCGCGCGATCGCGCTGGTGCACAACACCGGCGCGGCCGAACACCTCGTCGGGTACGTGGTCCCCGCCGACGGCGCGACCATCGACACCGCCGCCATCCTGGCGCACGCGGCGGGCGCGCTGACCGACTACATGGTGCCTACCACTGTGATGGCCCTGGACAGCATGCCACTCACCGTATCCGGCAAGCTGGACCGGAAGCTGCTCCCCGAACCGGTGCTCCCGGTCGGCGAGTTCCGCGAACCCTCGTCGTGGCTCGAGAAAGAGGTCGCACGAGCCTTCGGCGCGGTGCTCGGGGTGGACCGGGTCGGCGCGGACGACGACTTCTACGCCCTCGGCGGCAACTCGCTGAAGTCGGTGCAGGTGGTCACCCACCTGCGCAAGGAGATCGACTACGAGGTGCCGATCCGGTGGATGCTGTCCGATCCCTGCCCGGCCGACCTGGCCAAGCGGATCGAATCCGGCATGCGCTCGGGCAGCACGGTCGACGACACCGCCCTCGGCTTCGACGTTCTGCTGCCCATCCGGACCGGCGGCGACCAGCCTCCGCTGTTCTGCATCCATCCGGCCCTGGGCCTGTCGTGGTGCTACCACTCCTTCGACCGGTACCTCGCCGGCGATCGGCCGATCTACGGCATCCAGGCCCCGCAGATCACCGGCGAGGACCCGGGACCGACCACGATCGTGGAGATGGCGCGACGCTACTTCGCGGAGATCCGTGCCGTGCAACCGCACGGCCCGTACCACCTGCTCGGCTGGTCGCTGGGCGGCGCGATCGCCCACGCGATCGCAGTCGAAATGCGTTCCGCCGGAGAGGAAGTCGCGCTTCTGGCACTGCTGGACGCCGAGGCGAGCGGAGTCGACGCGTCCATGCTGCGTACCGTCACCGCCGGAGAATTGATCAGCAACCTGGGCCCGGTCATGGGCGTCGACTACGTGAGCCCCGAGGCGACCGCTCAGGAGGCCGCCGACCTGATCGAACAGCACCTCGGGGCCGGACTCGGCATCGACGCCGCCATGATCGAGCGCCTCACCGACGCCTACAACCTGGCGATCCGGGCGGCCGCCGCCCACCGCCCCGAGGTCCTCGACACCGACATGCTCTATTTCACCGCGACACGGGATCGACGCTCCGACGCCGAGGGCCACAACGGCTGGACACCGGTTGTGCGCGGCCGCATTTCGGCCTTCGACATCGACACCGCCCACCTGGCGATGACCGACCCGGACTCGGTCGCCCAGATCGCCCGGATCCTCAACACCCGGCTGGAAGGCTGAATCCGCTCGACGAATGCCTGTTCAGGCCCGTTGCGACGCGGGCGACGCCTTCTCCCGCTTCACGCGCTGCCCGTGGATCACCGACAACGCGTGCTTGCGGGCGAGGGGCCCGAGGGCGTCGTCCAGTTCCCCGAACAGCGTGCCTGCCGCCTCCCCGTTCCATGCCGGGGGCAGCACCGACAGCGGCAGCCCCGGGTCGCGGTAGGGCAGCCGCCGCCATTCGGTGAGCATCGGGACATACAGTGCGAACGCCTCCTGCGGGGTCATGCCGCCGGAGGTCACCTGGTACAGCACAGGCCGATACCGCTGCAGGAAGTCCGCGTACAACTGAGTGAGTTCGGTCAGATCCCACCACTCACGCACCTTCGACCGCATGTCGCCGAATCCGAGATGAGTGCCCGCGAACATGTCCACGTACCCCGACAGGCCGCGCCGCTCGAGCGTCTGGCGCGTCTCACGGGCGAGCGTCCCGGGTCCGATCCAGACCCCCGGCGCGGCGGTGCCGAAGCCGAGCCGGGTCAGGCTCGAACGCAGCGCGTGGCGCTGCTCGCGTTCGGACTCCGGCACCGAGAAGACCACCAGGATCCAGCCGTCTTCTTCGGATGCCCTGGCGCGCTGGAAGATTCGCACATCGCCTTCGGCGAGAACCTCGAGCGTCGACTCGGACAGCGAATATCCGGCCGCACCGGCGTTTCGCTCGCTGACCAGCACGCCGCGCCGCTTGAGCCGGGAAATCGAGGAGCGCACCGCCTGGGCGTCGAGACCCACGTCCCCCATCAGCGCGATCACCGACGCGGTGGACAGCCAGTTGCCTTCGGCGCGGGCGCACAGACCGAAGATGGTGATGATCACCTGGGCGAGGCGGGCGTCACGGCCGCGACCGTTCCCCAGTGCCGCTTCCGGCTCTGTCGTCATATCTGCACCATACGGTCCCAGGTTCACTGCGCGCGAATCATTCCTTCCTGCAGAACCGTGGCGACGTGCCGGCCTTCCCGGTCGTAGAACCGGCCGTAGCCCAGCCCGCGGCCATCATCGGCGGCGACCGCCTCCTGGACGTACAGCAGCCAGTCCTCCACCGGAGCGGGACGGTGGAACCACATGGCGTGGTCGAGACTGGCCGTGGTCAGGCCCGGACGCGCCCACGGCAGGTCCAGCACCCGCAGCACGGGTTCGAGAATGGTGTAGTCGCAGACGTAGGCGAGCGCCGCGACATCACGCTGCGCGTCGGTGAGCCCGGTCACCGGCCGCAGCGGATCGAACGGTTTCACCCACACCGCCTGATGGGGCACGCGCCCTCCGTCGACGGTCAGGTAGACCGGGCCGGGTACATGGCGCATGTCGAAGCTGCGCCCCACCGACCAGTAATCCTTGGACTCGGCGGTCATGGTTCCGCCACTGCGCGCGGCCAGATAATCGGCTGAGCTGGGCAGGTTTTCGGGAGCGCGGACGTCCGCGGTGAGCTCGGCGGCGAAGGCGCCGCCCGGCTCGCCCGCGGCGAAGTTCGCCAGGCACACGTACACGGGCTTGCCGTTCTGGTAGCCGCGGACCTGGCGGGTGCTGTAGCCGCGGCCGTCGCGCAGCAGTTCCACCTCGTAGCGCACCACCGCACCGATGTCGGCGGGCCGCAGGAAGTAGCTGTGCATCGAGTGCAGCGTCTTGCCGTCGCCAACCGACCGCATCGCCGCCGCGGCGGCCTGGGCGACCAAATCGCCGCCGTACGCCTTCGGCCAGGGGCAGGGCTGCGTGGTGGCGTCGAACGCCACGTCGAAGTGCTCCGGCTCGGCCGGGTTCAGGGTGACGGCCGCAGTGAAGATCGCGGATGTGGGCAGGGTGCGGGTGGGCATCGATTCTTCCCATCGAGCGGGCCGGTGGCCACCGGCAGAGGATTCCAAAAATTATCGCGCCTACGTTTTGTTCGTCACAGTTACTCTATATTCTTGTTCGCGCTGGCGCTCCATCTGGTCATCAGTCCGTTGGACGGCAGGCTCTTGTCGAGCAACTTGCGGGCCTGCGCGACGCCCGAGACCGGCAACTCAGCCGGATCCAGCAGTCCGATCTGCACCAGGACGCTCGCCTGGTCCCAATAGATGTGCTCGTTGTAGAGCTTGTCGTCGCGGAAGGTGACGATGGCGACCAGCGGCACCTCCACGTAGCGGCCGGTGGGCGCGATGCCCGGCAGCATCCAGTCGATCTCCCGGTCGTGGGTGAAGCAGAACAGCTGCTCCTCCACGATGCGGTCGGCCCCGATGGTGCGCGAGATCGGAATCGACTTGGTGTCAGCGGGATTCGCGTGCACGAAGTGATGGGCGTAGAACCGCGACAGATCCTGCTGCCCGACACCGCCGGTAAGGGTGGGAATGTGGTTGACGTACGGCTCGGCGACCATGGTGGCCATGGTCGCGGGAACGTCTCGGGCCTCGAACTCGTAGTAGATGTGGCTGTCCCACAGCGCCGACAGGTCGTAGCGTGGACCGATCGACTGCCGGATCACCTCCAGCGTGCGGGAGTAGGCCATCGCGGTGCTCAGCGGTTCGTAGGTGTCGCGCCCGAAGGTCGCGAACGCGTGGTCCACGCCGGCGTAGTCATAGACGCGGACGCGATCGTTGTCCGCGAAGGCCGCGCGAATCGCGGCGCGGGCCGGTTCCGGGCAGTAGGGGTCGAGTTCGGCGAGATGGAAGGTCATCGGGACCGTCAGTTTGTCCGCCGCGTCGAGGTGTTCGTGCACGCCGACGCCGTAATAGCTGACCGCGCAGTCGATGGGCAGTCGCAGCGCCGCCAGATAGGCGAGCAGTCCACCGAGGCAGTAGCCGAGCACGCCGACGCCGCCGGCGTGCTCGTCCCGCGACCGCAGCGCCGCCACGGTGTCGCCGATGTCCTCGACCGCGCGGTCGAGGTCGAGTTCATCGCGCAATCGCAGCCCGCGTGCGAAACCCGCCTCGTCGTATCCGAGTTCGACGCGGCGTTCCGACCGCCAGAACAGGTCGGGCACCAGCACGACATAGCCCTCGGCGGCGTATTGGTCGGCCATCTCGCGCATGTAGTCGTTGATGCCGAAGATCTCTTGCAGCAGCACCAGTCCGGGACCCGAGCCCCGTTCCGGCACGGCCAGGTAAGCGGCGAAGCGCTCGCCGGACTTCTTGATGACGTCGATGTACTCGCCCATGCGGTTGGTTCCTTCGTAGCGGCGCCCGGTCGGCGGGCGCCTGGTCACACGAAATCGGGATGATCGGCGGCCACGCGGTAGCCGCCGGAATGAAAGACCAGCGGCTGGCCCGCGCTGGTGTCGAAATGCTCCACCTCACCGATGAAGATGACGTGGTCGCCCGCCTCCACGCGCTGCACGGTCCGGCACTGGAAACGTGCGATGCTGTGGTCCAGCAACGGGACTCCCGCGATGCCGTCGTGGTGGGCCACTCCCGCGAACTTGTCGGGCGCGGGGGTGGCGAACTGCCGCGACAGCTCGTGCTGATCCGCGGCGAGCACATTGACCGCGAAATGCGTGGCCGCGACCAGATCCGGCAGGCTCGGCGCCTTCTTGGCCGGGCACCAGGCGACCAGCGGCGGATCCAGCGAGACCGAGGTGAACGAGTTGGCGGTCACCCCGAGCTTGCGGCCGTCGGGAGCACGCGAGGTCACCACCGTCACACCGGTCGCGTACTGGCCGAAGGCGTTGCGCAGCGCGCGCGGATCGACCCCGCGGGTGTCGGCGAGCACCGCCTCGAGCATGCGCTCGGCGTCGGTGCGGTCGAACCACCAGTCGTGCAGGGTGCTGGGGTCGTCGAAGCCGGTAGCGAACAACCCTGCCACGGCCGGCTCGTCCGCCCCGGCCCGAACCAGGTCCAGGACGTGTTCGGGGGTCTCGGTGAGCATGCGGTTGGTCCACGCCACCGACCACCGGCCCCAACTGCGCCAGAACGATTCGAACACCTCGTGCATCCAGTCGGTGTCGAAGGCCCGCGTGCCGCGCTGCAGGATCGCGTCGAGGTAGATGCCCGCGGCGTGCACGGCGTTGTTCGCGCCCTGCGCGGTCAGCGGGTCGTTGAGCACGACCGCGTCGGCCAGTCCCAGCACCGGATGTCCCGCGGCGGTGAACGCCACCGGCCGCCGCACCGTAGGCGTCAGGCGGCCACGCAGCACGCCGCCGTCGTCGGTGAGCTCGATCTCGCTCGCCCGGGCCGCGACCTTCGGGAACGCGTCGCCGAGCACCTCGAGGCAGCGGGTCAGATGATCCTGGGGGGTCTGGACGTCGTCGAAGCGGTCCATGGGACCGCCGGGGACAGCCTCGAGGACCAGGATCGAGCACGGGCCCGAGGTGGTCAGCGCGGGCAGCGTGATCACCTCCCCCACGCCCGGCATCACCGACACGGTGAGATCGGCGCCGCTGTCGTCGGGCAACAGGCCACGGACGTAGGCCACGGCCAGCGCGCGGCGTGGCCGATCGTGCGGCGAGCGCGCGCGGTCGCGCACGAACATCCGGCCCAGGTCGCCCGCACCGGTCGCCACGATGGTCAGATCGTGCTGGGCGGCAAGGGAATCCAGACGTTCCGGGGTCACGTCCTCGACCTGGAAATCACCGCCTTCGGTGCGGAATGCCTCGATCAGGGCGGCGCACGCCACCCGCTGGTCGATCGAACGTGCCGGGCTCTGGAGCGCCGACACGACCGTGCCGACTCCGTCGACGCTCAGCGCCAGCCGGTCGATGGCGGGCGCGTCACTGTCGTCGGCGTCGACGATCCGGTTCATGACGCGCAGCGCGGAGCCGAACAGGCATTGGCTCGACAGCACCGGTCCGGTGCGAACCTGCTCGGAGGTGCGGTCCCCGATCAGTGTCACCGTGACGCCGTGACGCCGAAGTCCCAGCGCCAGCAACGCTCCGGCCTGGCCCGCGCCGATGATGGCAACGCGGCGGGGTGGGCGGGTGTTCATGCCACCGAGGTGAGGTCGCCGAGATACGCACGCGCACCCTCGGGGTCCATGAACCAGTGGAAGAAGTCGCGAGGATCGTCGAATCCGTTGGCGAAGCGGCGGGCGATCCGGGTCTGCTCACCGGCCGCGCCGAGCAGCGCCATCGCGTGTTCGGGCGGGGGCATCAGCATGCCATTGGTCCAGTTCACCACGTATTGGGCGTAGTCCCAATACCTTTCGAAGGTGTCGTGCATGAACTGTCGATCGAAGGGCCGGTCGCCGTGCTCGAGGATGCTCGACAGGTAGGAGGACGCGCATTTGGCGGCGTTGTTGGACCCCTGTCCGGTGATGGGGTCGTTCAGCACGACCACGTCGGCCATGCCGAGCACGGGCGCACCCGAGGGCAGCACGCCGATGGGACGGCGCACGGTGGGCGGGAACCGGCCCGCAAGCACGCCCAGATCGTCGGTGAGGGAAAGATCGCGGCACCGTTCGGCTTCCCACGGCAGGTAGGTGTCGACGATCTTCTTCGCGATCTCGAGGTGCTGCCCGGGATCGGTGACACCGCCGAAGCAATCCATCGGGCCGCCGGGCACGCCCTCCATGACCATGATCTCGCAGGGGCCGGAGGTGGTCAGGGCGGGGAACACGAAGTATTCGCCGATGCCCGGAATCAGATTGAACGACACCGCCGAATACGGTTCGCGCGGCGTCATACCGGTCACGTAGGTCAGTGCAAGGGCGCGCTGCGGACGGTCGAATGCCGAACGGTCCGAGTCGCGTTCGAACATCTTCGCGATGTCACCCTTGCCCGCGGCGACCAGGACCAGATCGGACTCGCGCGCGTAGTCCTCGAGGTCGTCGAGGCCGGCGTCGTGGATGTCGAGACGTCCGCCCCGGTCGGTGAATTCGCGCATCCAGCGCGGCATCTTCACTCGCTGGTCGACCGACTGCGCGGGCAGGTCCAGGCGGGCGGCCCAGGAGATGGCCTGGCCGCCGCTGCCGTCGGGCACGGTGAAGCCGATGCCCTCGACATCCGGGCATTCCGCGGTCCAGAAGTCCAGTCCGAGTGCGCGTTCGCGAGCGAGCGCGCCGCCGAACATGCACTGGCTGGAGCTCACGCGGCCCGCGAGGATCTCGTCCGCAGTGCGGTTGGAGACGATCCGGACGTCGTAGCCCGCATCCAGCAGTCCGATGCCGAGCTGCAGACCGGATTGCCCGGCCCCGATGATGGTGATGGTACGCATTGTGTTCCTTCGGTTTTCGATATCGGGTCAGGACGCCGGGAGGGGCGCGAGGCGCGGGATGGCGCTTTCGGTGCGCTCGGGACCCAGCGCGGAGTAGCCGCCATCCACCGCCCACTCCGCGCCGGTGACGAACGAGGCGGCGTCCGAGACCAGGAAGGCGATGACACGGCCCACCTCGGCCGGATCGCCGACGCGGGAGAGCAGGTGGAAGGGCGCGGCGACGGAATCGGTGTGCGCGCGGTCGCCGCCGGAGAGTTCGTCCATGATCTTGGACCAGGTCCAGCCCGGGCTCACCGCGTTGACCCGGATCCCGTCGGCCGCGTAGTCCATGGCCATGCTGCGGGTGAGCTGTGCGATGGCGGCCTTGCTGGCCGGATAGGTCCACCGCCCCGTCTGCGCGACCTTGGCCGAGATCGAACTCAGGTTGACGATCGCGCCGCGCGTGCGGGCCAGTTCGGGGCGGGCGGCGCCGGAGAACAGCGCGGCGCCGACGAGGTTGACATCGAGCGTGCGCAGCCAGGTCGCGCGGTCGGTGTCGGCCCCGTCGTCGCCGTACGAGCACGCCAGATTGACCAGGATGTCGAGTGCGCCGAAGCGGTCGACCGTGCCCGCGACGCACTGTTCGATGGACTCGTCGCTGGTGATGTCGGTGCGGACGAACACGGCCCGGTCGAAGCGATCGGCGACCGCCGTACCGCCGCCCTCGTCGATGTCCGCGACGACGACCTGCGCCCCGGCCGCGATCAGCTCACCGACCACGCTCGCCCCGAACAGGGTCGCGCCACCTGTGACGATGGCGGTCTTCCCCGCCAGCGAGATGGGGGGATTTGGCATCTTGCCCTCCGGTTACACTCGGTGCTGTGACCCGAGTCACGGTAGGGAGCGGCCGGTCGCGCAGCTATCCCGCAAACGCGGAACCTGTCCGCCCACCGCGTATTCGACCGATTTCCGAGACGCGCGGCGGCAGCATGGAACAAACTCATAACGCGCATTCATGACGATAGTTGTGAATGCGATATGAGAATGCGAAGTACCTGGAGGCCGGATGACCGTTGACGAGCGCCCGCTCGCCGCACACTGCCTGGCCGCGTCCGGCGACCCCGATCTCGTGCGCGCCGCCGTCGGCGAGGCGTTCTGCGATCACCGGCTGTCGCCGCTGAGCGGCGGCACCGGCCTCGACGCCCACTTCCACGGCCTGCGGTGGAGCGGTTCGGGCGTGTACTACCTGGAGTACGGCGCCGACGTCCGCATCGACCCGCGCGACATCAACGACTTCTATCTCATCCAGGTGCCGCTCGTCGGCCGCGCCACGATCACCGTCGGCGCCGAGAGTTTCACCTCCACCCCCGAGGTCGCCTCGGTACTGGAACCCGGGCCCCGGGTCTCCATGTCGTGGGAGGGCGCGAACCGGCAGCTGCTACTGCGCCTGGATCGCGGCGCCGTACAGGACACGCTGCGCAAGAAGCTCGGCCGAGAGCCGGTCGCGCCCTTGGCATTCCAACCGCGCATGGATCTCACGACGCCCGCCGGGCGCACCTGGCGCGGGATCCTCGAGCTCCTGACCGAGGCCGTCGGCGGGTCCGCGGCGCCGGACTCGATTCCGGTCCGCGAATTCGAGAGTCTGCTGGTCAGCCAGTTGCTGCTCGGCCAGCCGAACAACTATCGCGATGAGCTCGACGGCCGCCCAGGGCCCGTGGTGGCCCGGCCCATCGCCCGGGCCGCGGAGCTGATCGACGCGCACGCCCACGAACCGTTGACCATCGACGACATCGCCGACGCGGTCGGCGTGGGCACCCGGACGCTGCAAGACGGCTTCCGCCGCTACTACGACACCACCCCGATGGCATACCTGCGCGATGTCCGGCTGCGCCGGGTGCGAACCGATCTGTTGCAGGCCGATCCGGCCACCGCGACGGTCACCGATATCGCGATCCGATGGGGATTCCTGCACGCGGGCCGGTTCTCGGTGCTGTATCGCGGCCGCTACGGCGAATCACCCTCACAGACGCTTCGCCTGGAGCACGATCGCGCGGCCCGCGCCTAGGCACACACGTTCTCGCCGAACGCTCCCTTCGGACGGAACGAGAACGTCACGACGACAATGATCCCCCCGCCCGATGTCCGGACGGGGGGATCGTGCGGTCCACTCAGTGGTGCGAGGCGGGCTGCCAGCGCCGCCCGACATCGGCGGAGTCTTCGGCCGCGCGGATCAACTGCAGACGCGGCGGCGGTCCGTCGGTGCGGCCACTGGGCGGCTTCCGGCTGCCCGCCCGGAAGGGCGCGGGCCATTCGGCCCCCGCACCGCTGTAGCCCTGATCCACCGCGGCGTGCAGGGTCCACTGCGGATCCCACAGGTGCGCACGTCCGATGGCGACCAGGTCGGCGCGCCCGGCCAACAGCACCGAGTTCACGTCGTCGTAGGACGAGATCGCCCCGACCGCCACCACGGCGACCCCGTAGGGCACCCCGATTTCCTGCCGGATCCGGTCGGCGAACGGTGTCTGGTAGCTGCGCCCGAACGCGGGCTTCTCATGCTTGACCACCTGGCCCGACGATACGTGCAGCACGTCCACGCCATGTTCGGCGAAGGCGCGCGCGATCTCGACCGCGTCGTCGACGGTGGTGCCGCCCTCGGCCCAGTCGGTGGCCGAAATACGCACCGACAGCGGCAGATCCGCGGGCCACTCCTTCCGGACCGCGTCGAGGACGCGCAGCGGGAACCGCAGCCGGTTGGCGAGGGACCCGCCGAATTCGTCCGTGCGGCGATTCGCCAGCGGCGACAGGAACGACGACAGCAGATACCCATGGGCGCAGTGCAACTCGAGCAGGTCGAACCCGGCGCGGGCGGCCGCGCGCGCGGATTCGGCGAACTGCGCGGTGATCTCGTCCATCTCCGCGAGCGTGATCTCACGCGGCGCGCGACTGTCGGGACCGTAGGGCAGCGCCGAAGGGCCGACGGTGTCCCAGCCGCCGGTCGCCAGCGGATCGTCGATGCCCTCCCACATTACTTTCGTGGAGCCCTTGCGCCCCGAATGGCCTAGTTGCACACCGATCTTCGCGTTGGTCCGGGTGTGCACGAAGTCCGTGACGCGCGCCCACGCCTGCTCCTGTTCCCGCGTGTACAGGCCCGCGCACCCGGGCGTGATGCGCCCTTGCGGGGAGACGCAGACCATCTCGGTCATCACCAGACCGGCGCCACCGAGCGCCTTGCCGCCCAGGTGTACCAGGTGGAAATCGTTCGGGACCCCATCGACGGCGGAATACATGTCCATCGGCGAGACCAGAATTCGATTGGGCAGCTCGACGCCGCGCAGCCGCAGCGGATAGAACATCGGCGGGCGGGTCTCGCCGGCCTCGTCGTGCTTCGAATCGTCCTGGCTCGACAGGTACCATCCGTCGATCTGGTCGACGAATCCGTTGTCGCGCAGGCGCAGATTGTCGTAGGTGATGCGGCGGCTGCGGGTGAGCAGGTTGAACGCGAACTGGTCGGGTGCCTGCTCGGCGTACCGCCCGATGGATTCGAACCATTCCAGGCTGGCCTGCGCCGCACGCTGGATGGACTCCACGACGGGTTTGCGCTCGATCTCGTAGGCGGCGAGTCCGGTGGCGACGGAGTCGTTCTCGTGCAGGCAGGCGGCGAGTGCGAGCGCGTCCTCCATGGCGAGTTTGGTGCCTGAGCCGATGGAGAAGTGCGCGGTGTGGGCGGCGTCGCCCATCAGCACGATATTGCCGTGCCGCCAGGTCCGGTTGCGGACAGTGGTGAAGTCGATCCACCGGGAATTGTTGGCCTGCAGGCCGTGGCCGTCGAGCTCGTCCGCGAAGATCTCCGACAACAGCGCGATGGACTTCTCGTCGTTCTCGCCGGGCTGGAATTCACGGTCGGCGAAGGCATCGAAACCGGCATCGCGCCAGACCGACTCGTGCATCTCGACGATGAAAGTGCTCTGCTCGGCGCTGAACGGATAGCCGTGCACCTGCATCACGCCGTGCGGTGTGTGCGCGATGAAGAACTCGAACGCCTCGAAGACCCGGTCGGTGCCCAGCCACATGTACTTGTTGTGGCGGCGGTCCAGGTCGGGTCCGAAGACGTCCGCGAAACGCGTGCGCACCGCCGAGTTCAAGCCGTCGGCCGCCAGCACCAGATCGTGGGTCGCCGCGAGTTCCTCGACATCGGGTGCGACCGAACGGAAGTGGACGGCGACGCCGAGGTCGGCGCACCGCCGCTGCAGGATGCCAAGAAGTTCCTTGCGGCTCATGGCCGCGAAGCCCTGCCCGCCGGAGGTGCGGATCTCGCCGCGATAGTTGATGTCGATATCGCTCCAACGGGCGAAGCCTTCGCTCATCGCGCGGTAGATGTGCTCGTCGGCGTGTTCGATGCCGCCGAGCGTCTCGTCGGAGAAGACCACGCCGAAGCCGAAGGTGTCGTCGGGAGCATTGCGCTCCCAGATGGTGATGTCGTGGGTCGGGTCGAGTTGTTTCATCAGGGCGGAGAAGTACAGCCCTGCGGGCCCACCGCCGATCACTGCGATACGCATGGAAGCCTCACATTCACTGGGTCGAAGTCGGTTCGGAATCGATTGGCAGGCCGTCGCGCAAGGCGTCGGCGATGGAAGCGGGCCACGGCCGGGAGCCACCGGCGGCGTCGGGTGCGTGCACGGCGGTGAGCGAGCCTCGGGCGGCGATGGCGGGCGGTTCGGCCGCGTGCGTGCGGGTCTCGGCCGGAATTCGGCGAATCACGAAGTCGTAGCGCACCGAGGAACGGCCCACCGCGCCGACCGTCAAGTCGACGGCCGCGGTATCGCCGAACCACAGTCGTTCCAGGTAGTCCACTTCGTAGCGAACCCGCGGAATACCGCCGAACAACCCACGCAGCCCCAAGGATTCGAGCAGCGCCGCCTCGGCCGCCTCGACCCACCGCACCACCGTGCCGTGGTGGTAGTGGCCCGCCGCGTCGGTGTCCTGCCAGTCGACGACGCGGTTCACGACGATGCCGGTCATCGCGCGGCCCACCGTTCCCGCAGGCGATAGCGCAGCAGCTTGCCGCTGGGATTGCGGGGCAGCTCGTCGGCGAATTCGACACTGCGGGGGTATTTGTAGGGTGCCGCGGTGTTTTTCGCGAAGTGCTGCAGTTCGCGAATCTTCGCGTCGTCTCCGGGGACTCCGGGGCGCAGCACCACCACCGCGTGCACGATCATGCCGCGGTCCTCGTCCGGTACCCCGATCACCGCACTCTCCACGACGTCGGGGTGCTGATCGAGGACCGCCTCGACCTCGGGGGCTCCGATGTTGTAACCGGCGGAGACGATCATGTCGTCGTTGCGCGCGTGGTACCAGAAGTAGCCGTCGGCATCGCGGGTGTAGGTGTCGCCGGTCAGGTTCCAGCCATTGCGGACGAAGTCCCGCTGGCGGTTGTCGGCCAGATAGCGGCAGCCGGTCGGGCCGCGCACGGCGAGCCGGCCGGGGGTGCCGTCGGGCACCGGATGACCATCATCGTCCTGGATCTCGGCGTGAAATCCGGGGACGACGCGCCCGGTGGAACCGGGCCGGATCTCGTCGGCGGCGGCGATGAACACGTGCAGCATCTCGGTGCCGCCGATGCCGTTGATGATCGCGAGCCCGGTCCGGTCCCGGAACCGCTCGAAGACGTCCAGGGGCAGATGCTCACCCGCCGACACACAGCGCCGTAGCGATCCCAGACGGTCGTTGTCGTCGCGTTTGAGCAGCGCCTTGTAGGCGGTCGGTGCGGTGAAGAGCACCGTGACCGAGTACTTCTCGATCGCCGCCACCAGCGCGTCGGGATCGGGCTTTTCCAACAGAGCCACCGACGCGCCCACCGCGATCGGGAAGACCACCAGCCCACCGAGGCCGAAGGTGAAAGCCACCGGCGGCGTTCCGGAGAAGACGTCGTCACGGTGCGGGCGCACGACCCGCGCGGAGAAGGTGTCGGCGATGGCCAGCACGTCGCGGTGGAAGTGCATGGTCGCCTTGGGGATTCCCGTCGTGCCCGAGGTTGGGGCGAGCAGCACGACGTCGTCAGCGGCGGTCCGTACGTCGGCGTGGTCCACGGGTTTCGTTGCGGCCCTGCGGATCAGGTCGTCCGCGCCCGGACCACCGAACGTGCAGATCGGCAGTCCGGGGTCCGCCGCGGCCAGTTCGCCCAGCAGCCGGTGGTCGCACAGCGCCAGCGCGGGACGGGTCAGCTCGATCAGTTTGGCCAGTTCGGGTGCGCGCAGCAGCGGCATGGTGGTCACCACCACGCCACCGGCCTTTACCACACCGAACCAGCAGGCGACCAGCCATGCGGTATTGGGTGCGCGCAGCAGGACGCGGTTGCCTGGGACCAGGCCGTAGTCGTCGGCCAGCAGGTGCGCGATCTGATTCGCGCGGTCGAGAAGATCTCCGTAGGTCCAGGTTTCGGTGTCGGCGTGCAGGCACGCCCGCTCTCGGCCGTGGGTGGCGACCGCCGCGTCGAGTAGGGCGGTCGCGCAATTGAGCCGGTCCGAGTCCCGTGGGCCGCTCGGATCGAGGATCAGGTCGGGCCACTCGGCGGCGGGCGGGAGGTGGTCCCGGCAGAAGGTGTCGTCGTGTGCGGAGGGTGTGAGCATCGGACTCGGCCCCTTTCGAACTGCTGAGCCGAGCTCAGGACCGGTCGGAACCCAGGGCGGCCACCGCTTGGATCTCCACCAGCGCCTCGGGCTGCCAGAGCGCGGTAACGCCGATGCCGGCCATGGCCGGGTACGCCTCTCCCACCAGCTCCCGCCAGATGCGGCCGATTTCCCTGCCGACGGCCTGATAGCCGGGGATGTCGAGCAGGTAGATGGTCACCGAGAGCAGATCCTGCGGCGTGCCTCCGGCGGCCTCGAGCGCGATGAGCACGTTGGTCAGCGCCTGCCGGAACTGGGCGAGGATGCCGCCCTCGACGATCGTGCCGTCCAGCGTCAGGGCAGTCTGCCCGGCCAGGTGAACGATGTCGCCGCAGCGGGTGGCGTGGGAGAAACCGGACGGTTTCACCAGTTCGGGCGGATTGATGTGGTCGACGAACATTTCGCCTCTTTCTCGCGGAGACCCACCGGGCGGCGAGCCGATTCGATTGGGGGTGGCTCGCACCACAATATGGTGTTACGGTTACCACCGTCAATAGAACGCTACATAGCCCAACGCCGGCGAGCGTTCGCACCAGCCGCGGACAATCCCGGCCGAATCCCTGGAGTCTCCAGCGATGCGTTTGCGCACAGTTCTCAGCGACGACGGCGGCAGCCGCGCCGATATCCGCCTGGACGGGCAGTGGTACGCGACCTCTGCCGCCGACGTCGGCGCCCTGCTCCGCGAGCCGGTTCCCCCGAGCCGACTGCCCCTGTCCACCCGGCCCGCAGCGCCGGGCCGCGCGGCTCCCGTCGTCCTCGCGCCGTCGAAGATCGTCTGCTGCGGCCACAACTACCGCGCCCACATCGCCGAGCTCGGCCACCGGGAACCCGAATTCCCCACGCTCTTCGCGAAATTCGCCGACACCCTCACTGCCTGGGACGCCGATATCGCGCTGCCCGGCACGGCCGAGGAGATGCTCGTCGACTGGGAGGCCGAGCTGGCGATCGTCGTCGGAGCCACGCTGCGTCACGCCGACCCCGAGACCGCGCTCGCGGCCGTCGCGGGATACACCGTCGCGAACGACTTCTCGGTCCGCTCCTGGCAACGGCGGACGCCACAGTGGTTGCAAGGCAAGGCCTTCGACGCCACCACGCCCCTGGGTCCGGAGCTGGTGACGCCCGACGAAGCCGATCCCCGTGACGGCCTGCGCATCACCTGCCGGGTCAACGGCGTCGAGGAGCAGACCGGACGCACCGACGATCTGGTCTTCGACCCGGCGACGCTGCTGTCCTACATCTCGGCCTTCACCGTGCTGCACCCAGGCGACGTGGTGCTGACCGGCACCCCCGGCGGCGTCGGCATCGCGGCGGATCCGCCGCGCTATCTGCGGCCCGGCGATGTCGTCGAGACCGAGATCGAGGGAATCGGCCTGCTCCGCAACCGAATCACCTTTTCCCCCACCGAAATCGTGCCCGCGACGCGGGACGGAAAGGAATCACGATGACCAGCGAAATCACCACCGGGACCGCCCCGATCCTCACCCGGGCCGGCGAAGAGTTCACCGGAACGGCGCAATCCGGTGGCGCGGTCCGGGTCTCGGGTGTCAGTCCGCAACACACCCCGGCTACCAAGATCTGGTACGGCAAGGTGACCAACGAGCCCGGCTACCGCTCGCTGCCGCACCACCACGGCGAGGCCGAGACGGGCGGCTACGTGCTCAGCGGCACTGCCCGCATCTACTACGGCGAGAACTACCAGGAATACGTCGAGATGTACGCGGGCGACTTCGTGTTCGTGCCGCCGTTCATGCCGCACGTCGAGGTCAATATGAGCACCACCGAGCAGCTGGTCTGGCTGACCTGCCGCACCCCGGACAATATCGTCGTCAACCTGCCCGACGTCGACGATTCCATCCTGGCGGGCTACCGCCGGGCGTGACTCGCGGGCCCGGGCCGCGGTACCGGCCCGGGCCGCACAGCGCCACAGCCGATTCCGATCGGAGCACGGAATCCGGATAGCGTCCGCGCGGACCGTATAGCCCCGCGGGCGCACCGCTCCTACCGTGCGAGCTATGACCGCCATCACAACCGATGCCGACGCGATAGTCATCGGCTCCGGGATCAACGGCCTGGTGGCCGCCGCCGAATTGGCGCGCGCCGGCTGGACGGTGCTGCTCCTCGAAGGCAACAGCCAGATCGGCGGTTTCATCGCCACCGAGGAACGCACACTGCCCGGCTATCGGCACGACACCTACTCGTCGTGGCATCCGATGTTCGTGTCCGGGCCCGCCTACGCCGAACTCGGCGCGGACCTGCACAAGCACGGACTCGAGTACCGCAACAGCGACGGGTGGGTGACCGCCAGCGTCGCCGACGACGGCCGGGTCTCGATCGCGCACCGCGATCCGGAACGCACCGCCGCGCTGTTCACACATGCCGGAGACGGCGACGCCTATCTGGCGATGCTGAACCAGCTCGCCGCCAGCGCGGCTCCGATCGGCGGACTGATGAACGCCGAACTGCGCTCGCCCGCCGCACTCGGCCCGCTGGCCGGACTGCTACGCGGCAACGGCCGTCGCGGTGCCGAGGCCTGGTTGCGCACGGCTGCCAGCAGCGGTCGCGGCTACCTGCGCCGTGAATTCCACGGCCCCGAGGTTGATCACTTGTTCACGCCGTGGCTCCTGCACGCCGGATTGTCCCCGGACCACGCCTCCGGCGGGGTGATGATCCCGTTGTTCGCGGCCACTCTGCACGGCGCTGGACTGCCTGTCGTGGCAGGCGGCTCGGGCGGGCTGCTCACCGCCTTCGAATCGCTGCTCGGATCACTCGGTGTGCAGGTGAGCACGTCGACGCCGGTCGACCGCATTCTCGTGGAGCATGGCCGCGCGACCGGCGTGGTGAGCCGTGGTCGCACGCTGCGTGCGCGTCGCGCCGTGCTCGCCTCGGTGACCCCGACCGCGTTGTACGGCAACCTCTTACCGCCCGGCGCGGTGCCCGCTCCCCTACGCGCCGAGGCCGCGGCGTTCCGTTACGGCCGCGCGGAGATGCAGATCCACGTAGCACTGTCGGCGCCGCTGGACTGGCACGACGCCCGTTTGCGGGACACTCCGCTGATCCATCTGTCCGACGGTTCCGGCAGCACCGGAATCGCCTGCGCCGAAGCCGAAGCCGGGCTGCTCCCCCGCCGCCCGACCGTCGTGGTCGGCCAGCAGTACGTGCTCGATCCGACCCGGGTGCCCGAGGGCGCGGCGGCATTGTGGCTACAACTACAAGAACTCCCGTTCGCCCCGCGCGGAGACGCTGCCGGGGAACTCGACACCACCGACGGGTGGACCCCGTCGCTCGCCCGCGGATTCGCCGATCGGGTGCTCGCGCGGATCGCCGCCCATGCCCCCGACCTACGCCGGAAGGTGCTCGCGGTCGACGTGATCACGCCCGCCGATCTGGCCGCCCACAATCAGAATGCTGTCGGCGGAGATCCGTACGGGGGCTCGTGCGAGGTGGATCAGAGCTATCTGTGGCGTCCGCTGCCCTCGGCTGGACGCCACGCCACCCCCGTGCGGGGCCTGTGGCAGATCGGCGCTTCCACGCATCCGGGACCAGGGTTGGGCGGCGGCTCAGGACATCTGGTCGCGCACGCGCTCACCCGGCCGCGGGGGCTGTTCGGCGCTCGTGGCCGGCGATAGCGCGCGCTGGACAACCGCCGCGTCCTGCGGATAGCCGCGCACTGTCGGCCGAATCACACTCATCCCATCAGTTCTTTCACTCTCAGGAGTCGCGATGTCCCTGCTCAACGCCGTTGTCGAGGCGACCCGCTCCGGTGCTGTCGACATCATCGATCTGACCACGCCGCTGCAGGAGTCCACGCCGATCCTCGAGCTGCCGCCTCCACTGGCCAACACCATCCCGTTCCGGCTCGAGGAGATCAGCCGCTACGACGATCGTGGTCCCGCTTGGTACTGGAACAACATTCACACCGGCGAGCACACCGGCACCCACCTGGACGCGCCCGTGCACTGGGTCAGCGGTCGCGACCGGCACGACGTCTCGCAGGCTCCGCTGCGCACGCTGGTCGCACCCGCCGCGGTCATCGACATGACCGCCGAGGCCGCCGCAGATCCGGATTTTCTGTTGGAAATCGACCACATTCGACGCTGGGAGGCCGAGCACGGCCCGCTGCCCACGAGTGGCTGGCTGCTGTACCGGACCGGGTGGGAGGCGCGCGGCGAGGACGCCGTCGCATTCGCGAACGGCGGCCACACACCCGGTGTGTCCGTCGAATGCGCCACGTGGCTGGCCGAGGAATCCACCCTGACCGGATTCGGGGTGGAGACCGTCGGCACCGACGCCGGCGCGGCGGCGGGCTTCGAGACCGCCTTCCCCTGCCACAGCATGCTGCTGGGCGCCGGCAAATGGGGTCTGACCAGCCTGCGCAATCTCGGCCGGCTGCCCGCCATCGGCGCCCTGTTGATCGTCTGCCCGCTGCCGATCGTCGGCGGTTCCGGCAGCCCCGCGCGGGTGCTGGCGCTGGTCGAGCGCGGCGAATAGGAGGAGAAGCCAATGGCGGAACGATCATTCGCGAACGAGGTCGGCAAACTCCGGCAGGGCGAAGGCACCACCCTGCACGTGGAAGGCATCCTGGCCGTGACCAAGGCGCTGCTGCAGTCCGGCGTCGCCTATGTCGGCGGCTATCAGGGCGCGCCGATCTCACATCTGATGGACGTCCTCGGCGACTCCAAGGAAGTACTCGACGAGCTGGGCGTCTATTTCGAGAACAGTGCCTCCGAGGCCACCGCGGCGGCGATGCTGGCCGCCTCGGTGCACTACCCGCTGCGTGGCGCGGTGACATGGAAGTCGACCGTGGGCACCAACGTTGCTGCCGACGCCCTGGCCAATCTGGCCAGTGGCGGCGTCACCGGCGGAGCACTCGTCATTCTGGGCGAGGACTACGGCGAGGGCTCCAGCATCATGCAGGAGCGCTCGCACGCGTTCGCGATGAAATCGCAGATGTGGCTGCTGGATCCGCGGCCCGACATCCCCGCGATCGTGAACGCGGTCGAATCCGGATTCCAGCTGTCGGAGGCCAGTAACACCCCGGTGTTCCTGCTGTTGCGGCTGCGCTCGTGCCACCTGCACGGGACCTTCACGGCTTCGGACAACCGCCGCCCGGCGGTGACCGTGACCGAAGCGACCCAGCGGCCGACCCGGGACGTGAGCCGAATCGTGCTGCCGCCCGCCAGCTTCCACCACGAGCAGGAGAAGATCCAAGACCGCTGGCCCGCGGCGGTGAACTATATCCGCGAGCACCGGCTCAACGAGGTGTTCGGCGAGGACCTCGCCGATGTGGGCATCATCGTCCAGGGCGGGCTGTACAACACCCTCAACCGGTCGATGGAACTGCTCGGATGCTCGGATGCCTTCGGCGACACCAAGGTTCCGCTGTACGTCATGAACGTCGCCTATCCGGTGATCGACGAGGAAGTCATCGAATTCTGCGCGAACAAGCGCGCGGTACTGCTGGTCGAAGAGGGGCAGCCGGACTTCATCGAGCAGAACATCAACACGATTCTGCGCCGCGCCGGGATACCGACCGCCCTGCACGGCAAGGACATGTTCACCATGGCGGGCGAGTACACCTCATTGGTGCTCACCCGGGGCCTGCACCGGTTCCTGACCGATTATCTTCCGGACGCGATCGCCTCCGAACCCGCGCTGCTGCGCCCGGCCGAGGATCCCACGAGCCCGTTCGCCACCCGGGTCGAGCCGGAGCTGGTGCGCCCGCGCCCGCCCGGGCTGTGCACCGGCTGCCCGGAGCGGCCCATCTTCAGCGGGTTGAAACTCGCCGAGCGGGAGACCGGGCAGCATCACGTCAGCGCCGATATCGGCTGCCATCTGTTCTCGGTCAACGCGCCGTTCGATCTCGGTGCCACGACCATGGGCTACGGCCTCGGATCGGCCGCGGCATCGGCGTTGAATTCGAAGGATTCCGATCGCCGCACCATCGCGATCATGGGTGACGGCGGTTTCTGGCACAACGGCCTGACCAGCGGTGTCGGCAATGCGGTATTCAACCGCAATGACCAGTTGCTGGTGGTTGTCGACAACGATTACGCCGCCGCCACCGGAGGACAGGACGTGCTGTCCTCCCACGCCGAGACACCCGCGCGCTCGACCAAGCATCCGATCGAGCAAGCCGTACGCGGCATCGGAGTCGGCTGGGCCCGCACGATCGACGACACCTACGACGTCACGACCGTGCGCGACACCTTCATCGAAGGGCTCACCACTCCCGAGCAGGGACCGAAAGTCCTTGTCATGCAGAGTGAATGCCAGCTCAACCGGCAGCGGCGCGAGAAGCCCCGGCGGGCACAGGCGTTGAAGGCGGGCGAGCGGGTGGTGCGGCAGCGTTTCGGGGTCGACCCCGAAACCTGCACCGGCGATCACGCCTGTATCCGCATCTCGGGCTGTCCGTCACTGACCATCGCCGACAACCCGGATCCGATGCGCACCGACCCCATCGCCACCGTGCTCGACAGCTGTGTCGGCTGCGGGGTGTGCGGCGCGAACGCGCACGCGGCGGTGCTGTGCCCGTCGTTCTATCGCACCGACGTCGTCTACAACCCCACCCGCCGCGACCGCCTGCTGTCGAGGATGCGCGCGTGGTGGATCAGCATGCTCTCCCGTGGCGTCGAACGCCGCGCGGCCGGATTGGAGGCGGTGTCATGACCGGCTGGTACAACGGGCAGCGCCCGATCACCATCGCGATTCTGGCCATGGGCGGCGAGGGCGGTGGTGTGCTCGCGGACTGGATCGTCGAAGTCGCCGAGAGTGCCGACCACTACGCGCAGTCCACCTCGGTGCCCGGTGTGGCCCAACGCACCGGGGCCACCGTCTATTACGTGGAACTGTTCCCTCGCACCGCGCACGCCACCACCGGATCCGGCCGGGCGGCACCGGTTCTGAGCGTCTTCCCCACGCCCGGCGAGGTCGACATCGTCATCGCCTCCGAACTGATGGAGGCCGCGCGCGCCGTGCAGCGCGGCTTCTCGACCCCGGACCGGACCACACTGGTCGCCTCCACACACCGGGTCTACTCGATCGACGAGAAGATGGCGCTCGGCGACGGCCGCGTCGACGGCACGGCGCTGCTCGACACCGCCCGGCGCGGCGCGAAGCGGCTGATCGCGACCGATTTCATGGCGGTGGCCGAGCAGCACCGCAGCGTGATCAGCGCGGCCTTGTTCGGCGCGGTCGCCGGATCCGGCCTGCTGCCGTTCACCCGGGAGCAGTGCGAAGCGCCGATCCGTGCGTTCGGCAAGGGCGTCGAGCAGTCGCTGGCGGCGTTCGCCGACGGTTTCGACGCGGCCGCGGCGACCGTCGAACCGGCGAGCCCGCCCCCCACCGCGCAGCCGGTGGAGCTGACGCTCATCCCCAAACCTCTGACCGCCGCCGAACGCAAGGAGCGAGAGGAACAGCGGCGCAACGAGATCGCGGCCACCGATCCCGGCGAGCTGGTCGGCCCACGGCTTCGCGAGCTCGCGCGCACGGTCAGCGGTATGCCGCCGGCCGCGCGATCGATGATCCTGCACGGACTGGTTCGCACCGCCGTGTACCAGAACCCGGGATACGCGCGGCTCTATCTACGGCGTGTCGCCACAGTCGCCGACATCGACCCCGACCGCGACGGCGCGGCGCGGCTCACCGTGGAGGCAGCGCGGCAGCTGGCCCTGTGGATGTGCTACCAGGACACGATTCAGGTTGCACTGCAGAAGATCCGGCGCCAGCGCACCGACCGCATCCGGGCTGAGGCCGGCGCCGAACCGGACCAGCTCATTCACGTCCACGAGTACCTGCACCCGCAGGTCGACGAGATCACCGACACCATGCCGGTGCGCCTGGGCTCGATGCTTCACCGGTCCAGTGCCTTTCGCCGCCTCATCGGCAGGCTCACTCACCGGGGCATGATGGTCAACACCAGTTCGATCACCGGGTTCACCGCGCTATCGGTGACGGCCCGGCTGCGCCCGCTGCGCCCGCACTCTCTGCGATACGCCCGTGAGCAGCAGGCCATCGACCAATGGTTGCGCACGGCCGTGGCCGCCGCGGCCTTCGACGCCGAGTTCGCCCGCGAAATCCTGGCCTGCCAGGGCGTGCTGAAGGGCTACGGCGCCACCTACGAGCACGGCGCCGAGAGCTTCGCCGAACTCATGGGGGCGGCGCACGACCTGACCGGCCGGACCGACGCCGCCGGACACCTGGCCGCCTTGCGGGCGGCCGCACTCGCCGACGAATCCGGCGACACCCTCAGCGCCGAACTCGTCCGCGTCGTTCCGGGATAGGGCGCCGGCTACTCCAACGCAGTGGACACGCCGGTCTCGTCGATCGGCGCGTCCACCGGCAGCGGCGTCGTGAGGCCCACGATCGCTCCGACCGACGCCCCCAGCGCCGCGCCCAGCAGGGCCGCGGGCCCGGCCACGACGGCCACACCGACGGCCGCCCCGACCAGCGGTCCGACCACCAAACCGGTGGGCAGGAACGGGATCCCGGCCACGAATCCGAGACCGGCGCCGACCAGTCCGGTGGCGATCGCCAGCGGCGCGGACACGCCCGCCCCGATCCCCGCGCCGATGGCCGCGCCGACACCGGCGTCGACCACGGTGACGCCGCACCGCTGCGCATCGACCGGAATGGACGCGCACAGCGAGTCCACCGCTTGTGGATCCACCCCCGGCAGCGGGTCGGCCGCATCGATGGAAGGTAGTTGGCCGTTCAATAGCCAATCCGGTGGCGCCGGTAGCGCGGCGGGCGGGGGCGCATAGTCCTCCGACGCCGCCGAGGCGACTCCGGTGCCGAGCAGCACAGCGAACGGCAAAGCACCCGCAATCAACAGTGGCCTCGACCGGATCCACCAATCGGCTTCCAGCATTCCGCACCTCCTGAGCGAAAAACTGCTCTACATCGAGCAATTGCCTGATGCCCTAGAGATCTTAAGCGGAGCACGTGGCGAAATAAGGACGAAACTCCAATATCAATTCACGGTCGGCAAATCCACCGTCACACCCCGTATTCCACGCCCTCCCCCACCTCCCGCGAGTCGCCGGCCACCCGCCCGAAGGCCCGTGCCGACAATTGGCCGCCCCGCCCGATCCAGCAGCGCGGGCGGCGAATTCGACTGTCCACCAGCCGATGTGGCGTCAGGTATCTGCCACTATCGATATATGTCGCAATACAGAGAAGCCGTGGAATCGGCGGACGGCACCCGCATCGTCTTTCACTCCCGAGGTGACGGCCCGGCCCTGGTTATCGTCCCCGGCGCGCTGGTCACCCTCGACCTCTATTTCCAGCTCGCAGAATTACTGGCCCCGGACTACCGGGTCCTCGTGGTCGAACGGCGAGAATACGGCGAGAGCGGAAACGGCCCCCGGCCCGCCGAATTCACCGAACAGGCCGCCGACCTGGCGGCGGTGCTCGCGACCCTGGACGACCCCGCCTTCGTCTTCGGGCATTCCGCGGGCGGCCTGGTCGCCTTGCACGCACTCCACCGGGATCAGTCGATGGTCCGACGCCTCGCGCTCTACGAGCCCCCGGTGACCCTCGCCGGTTCCCCGCTGACATCGACCCTCGAAACGATCCGCCAGCACATGGCCGCCGCGCGCCCCGCGGACGCGATCATCGAATTCTTCACCGCCATTGTCGAACCCACCCCGCCCCGCGCGGCCTTGCAGCCCCTCGCCGACGGCCTGGCCTTCCGAGCCTCCGGCCTGGTGGCCGACCTCGAATGCCTGATCGCCATGAACTCCGACATCACCCCGTGGTCCAGCATCGACATCCCCACCCTCCTGCTCGCGGGCGAGCTCACCGACCCCTACGGCACCGAGAGCGTCGAACGTCTCCGGGCGACGCTGCCCGACGCGCGCACCATCACCCTGCCGGGGCAGTTCCACCACCCCCACGACGCCGCTGCGGTGGCCGCGGCACTGCGAAAGTTCTTCGCCTGAGCAGAGGTGTTGACAGCGCTTACATTCAATCCCAGCCTGATGTTAACACCGAATACATTAGAGCGAGGAACCGGGAAACATGCCATCGACCTCTCGGAACACAGTCGAGGTCTCCCTCGACGGCCGCGTCGTCACCGTCCCCGAAGGCGGCCTGTACGACACGTACCGCATGCGGCCCGACCTCGACGCCATCGCGGCGGATCCACGGGTGAGCAGCGTGGACTTCTTCCGCCGGATGCCCAAGACCGAGGTCAGCTCCCGCATCGGCAAGACGTTCACCCCGAACTTCTACTACCGCATCTCGACCGCCCGGCTGGTGATGCTCGCCCGCACCCGTACCATCCGCGGCCGGCTCCCCCGCGAGCTCGCACCGCTCGAGGTCGTGCCCGGCATCGGGATCGTCTCACTGATGCTGTTCCGCTACGACGTGTGCGATATCGACACTTCTACACCGAGGCGGCGGTCGGCATCGCGGTCCGCCCGGCACGGCACGGACGCCTCGGCACGGTGGACCTGCTCGCCGGACTCACCGACGACCATCTCCACTCGTACGTGCTGTCACTCCCGGTCAGCAGCGAGATCGCCCAGGTACGCGGCCACGACGGCTACGGATTCCCCAAGTGGGTCACCGACATCGACATCGACATCCGGGCCGATCGGACCACCGCCCGGGTGGCGAACGACAACGGCGGCTCATTCGGTCGGCGACCCGACCGCGCCGGTATGTCAGTTGGTGTGAGGCGTGTGGGAGACCTGGCTCGACGCGCCGAGTACCGCGAAGACGGCAGCGCGAATACGTTCCGCGACAGCCTCGTCGGAGACCGCCTCGAACTTGCCGTCCAGGTGCAGGAACGCCAGGCCGTGGACCAACGCCCACACCGCGATGGCCATGGCCTCCGGATCCGACGTCGGAAACGCCTGCCGCACAATGTTCTCGACGTACTCGTGGATCGCCTCGGTGGCCGCGACCCGCTCCGGACTCGTCGGATCACACGGATCGGCGAACATCACCCGGAACAACCCCGGCCGATCCACGGCGAACCGCACGTACGCGATGGCGATCAGCGCCAGATCCTCCGGCGTGACCGGCGCGGGATGCACGGCGGCCAAACGGCTTGCCAGATCGCGGTATCCGACCGCGGCGACCGCGGACAGCAGAGCTTCGCGGTCCGCGAAATGGCGGTAGGGCGCGGCCGTCGACACACCGGCACGTCGGGCCACGGCACGCAAGGACAGGTCGGCGGCGCCGTTCTCCTCCAGCAGCTCGACCGCCGCGCGCAACAGCGCCGAGGGCAGGTCGCCGTGATGATACGGCTGAGTGGTCGACGACGTCACGCGAACGAATCTATCAAGCGGCGACGCCACGCCGGCCCAACCACCGGCCGATCTTCCGCTCGAACACCGCCCTAACGCGGCCCCGCCCGCCGCCGATAGCGGGGTGTGGTCGCCGGCCGTCGCGCCCGGTTCGCGGCCCCACCCGGTGCTGGTTCCGGATCGCCGCCGCGTCTACGATCCACCCATCGACCGGGGGGACGACGATGCGTAGGAGGGGCATTGCGCACTGATCTGACTCTGCTGCACCAGTTTGTGCTCTCGCAGCTGACCTCCATGGGACTGGACCGCACCCGCCTGATCCGGGAATCCGGTGTGCCGGAGTGGACACTGACCGGCGGCGGCGTCCACGTCCCCAGCGAAACCTTCTGGCGGCTGTGGGAGACCGGGGCGAAGATGCTCGACGATCCGGACGTGGCGCTGCGGGTCGCGAGCCGGTACCAGCTCCGGGCAACGGGGCTCTACGACTATTTGTTCACCAGCGCACCGACCTTGGGCGCCGGACTGGCGACCTGCGGCCCCTATGTCAGCGCCGTCACCACCAACCACAATTTCAATCTCGTCGACGACGACCGCGGGCCGACGCTGCGCCTGGACATGGTCGACGGGGCCGACGCGACCCGCGACCACACTCAGCTGTGGGGTTTGGCCGCCGTGCTGACCCGGGCGCGCCGCGTGGTCGACGCCCCCTTGGACCCCGTCCGAGTCACCGTGCGCCGCAACGCACCTCGTCGGCTCGATGCCTACAGGGACGTATTCGGCGACGCCACAATCGAATTCGGCGCGGACGTCGACGCGATGACCTTCCGCCCAGCCGATCTGGACCTGCCGCTCACCACCGCCGACCCGGTCCTCGCCGCGGTGCTGCAACCCCTGGCGGACGCGCTGCCGCCTCCCCCGCCCCTCATCTCCGCGTGGCCCGAACGGGTCGCCGTGGCGGCGGCCGCCGCCCTCGACGAGGGTGACGCGTCCTTGGAACGGGTCGCGCGGCGGCTCACCACAAGCCCGCGCACCCTCCAGCGCCGGCTCGCCGAAGCCGGGACGACGTGGCGACGTGAGCTGGACCGGGCGCGCTCGGCCCGTCTCGGCGCGGCCCAGGCGACCGGTCCGCTGAGCCGAGGCAAACAGGCACAACTCCTGGGGTACGCCGACGAGTCCTCCATGCGCCGGGCCGCGCTGCGCTGGGCGGTCGCCACCAGCACACGCCGCTCGCCGCTGCAGCCGTGATCTATCGACGATCGAGACCGCCCACCGAATAGCTGCATATCTGCTCGCCATCGGCGATAGGCTGAGTACGTCGAAAGGTGAGTCGATAATGGCCGGTGCTCGCAGCCGTACCGTGAGGATCGCGCGCGGCCGATGATCGACGACGTGACGAACCGTATCCCCCGCGACGTGAACCTGACGGTAGCGGAGGAATTGCGTGAGCTCGGCTTCGAGAACGCCGAAGAGACGGATCGCGGCCGGTTCGGCGTGGTCTACCGGTGTCGGCAAGCGGGGTTGGATCGCACGGTCACGGTGAAGGTCCTGACCGGGGACCTGGACGAGGACAGCCAGGCGCGGTTCGTGTGGGAGCAGCAGGCTCTGGGCCGGCTGACCGGGCATCCCAATCTCGTCACCGTGCTCGCGGCCGGTGTCAGCAGCGGCGGGCGGCCCTATCTCGCCCAGCCGTATCACCCCGTGGACTCGCTGGGTGCGCGGATCCGGCAGCGGGGCCCGCTTCCTGTCGATGACGTGCTGAAGGTCGGGGCCGGGATCGCCCGGGCGCTCGAGAGCGCGCATCGGCTGGACATCGTGCACGGCGACGTGCAGCCGGACTGTATTCTCTACCCCGAATACGGTGAACCCGCTCTGACCGACTTCGGAATCGCGCGCGTTCCCGGAGGCTCCCGAACTTCTGCCGAGGGAAGCCCTCCGACTCCCGCCGCCGATATCCATGGGCTCGGCACGACTATGTTCTGGGCGCTGACCGGTCATGCCGCCCCCGAGCCGTACGCACCGGACCTGCGCGATCGCGGCTTCCCCGCCGAGGTGTGCACCGTCGTGGAAGCGGCGATGCACCGCGATCCCGGACAACGGCCCTCCGCCGCCGAGCTCGGCGCGACCATCCGGCATATACAGCAACGCAGTGCCTCGCGAACCACCCGACACCACCGCCCGCTACTGCCCGAATTGACCAGCTTCATCAACCGGCGCGCCGAGTTGAGCGCACTCAAGCACCAGCTCACCGTCTCGAGGCTGGTGACGCTCGCCGGGATGGGCGGCGTCGGCAAGACCCGGCTGGCGCTGCGGGCGGCCTCGGCCGCTCAACGCGATTTCGCCGACGGGGTGTGGGCGATCGACCTGGCCGACGTGCGCGACCCGTCGCTGGTGGCTCCCATCGTCGCGGCCGCTCTGGGTGTGCGGGCCGATTCGGCTCGGCCGGTCCACGACACGCTCGTCGAGTATCTGCGATCCCGGGAAACGCTGCTCGTCGTCGACAACTGCGAGCAGGTCGCCAAACCGATGGCGAGCCTGGCCGAGACCTTGTTGTCGCAATGCCCGGGCCTGCGGATGCTGGTCACCAGCCGCGAACCGCTGGATATCGGCGGCGAAGCGGTGCAGCGACTACTGCCGCTGAGCGTGCCCGCCGCCGACCGCGAGCCGACGCTGCGACAGCTCCGCAAGTACGACGCCGTGACGCTGTTCGCCGATCGCGCCGGCACGGTCGTACCCGGCTTCGAGGTGACCGAGGAGAACAAGGCCGCGGTGGCCGGGATCTGCGCCCGGTTGGACGGTCTGCCCCTGGCGATCGAACTCGCGGCGGCTCGGATGCGCACGATGTCGCCGGACCAGATTCTGCAGCGGCTCACCGACCGGTTCGCCCTGCTCACCCGGGGTCGCCGCACCGCGCCGACCCGACAGCAGGCTCTGCGGTGGTGCATCGACTGGAGCTATGAGCTGTGCACCCCGGCCGAGCAGCGGCTGTGGGCCCGGTTGTCGGTGTTCGCCGGTGGTTTCGAACTCGAAGCCGTCGAGGCGGTGTGCGGCGCCGAGGCCGAGACGGCGGAACTGCTCGATGTGCTGTCCTCGCTGGTGGACAAATCGGTGGTGATCAGGGAGGAACCCGACGGCGTGGTCCGCTTCCGGATGCTCGACACCGTCCGGGAATACGGGCAGGACAAGCTGCGGGAAGCCGGTGCGGACGAGGAATTCCGGCGCGCGCACCGGGACTGGTACCGGCGGCTGGTGCTCGACGCCGAGAACGACTGGATCAGCGACCGGCAATGCGACTGGATGGCCCGGCTCGACCGCGAGCAGGGCAACATCCGGGCCGCGCTCGAATTCTGCATGTCCGACCCGACCGAGCAGTCGGCCGAAGCGGGGCTGCGCATCAGCGCCGCGTCCCTCACCTTCTGGAGCTTCCGCGGCCTGTTCGGTGAAGGCCGCCGCTGGCTCGAGCGCGCCCTGGCCCATCCGTGCGCGCATTCGGCAACCGACCAGGTCCGGGCGCTGCACGCCAGCATATTCATGGCCACGCGGCAATGGGACCTCGAGACAGCCGCCACCCTGCTCGCCCACGGGCGGGTGCTCGCCGAGCGTGATCCCACACCCCTGAATCAAGCCTTGATCGCGTATGCGGAGGGAGATCTGGCGCTCTATCGCGACGACCCCCCGCGCGCGGTGTCGTGCATCAATCGAGCCATCGAGGTGCTGAGCTCCGAGCCGCGCGGATGCCTGCACGTCTCCGCTCTGCTGTTGCTCGGTGTGGCGTACGCGCAGCAGGGCGACGCCGAGCGCGCCGCCGAGTGCCACCAGCGGATGCTGTCGATCACCGAGGAGTGCGGCGAGTCGCTGTTCCGGTCGACCGCTCTGGGAATGACCGCGATCGCGGCCTACCGCCGGGGAGAGGGCGCCCGCGCACAGGATCTGCTGCGGGAATCGCTGCGGCTCAACCGGCGCGTGCGCAGCCTGCTCGTCGCGGCGCTCGATCTCGAAGTGCTGGCATGGATCGCCGCCGGCGCCGACGACCAGCGCGCCGCGGTGCTGATGGGCGCGGCGGCGAACATGATGCGGACCGCCCCCGGCGTGGCCATCTACTTCCCCCAGATGGTCGAAGCCCACCTCGACTGCGAGCGAGCGGTGCGTGGCGCGCTCGGCGCCGCGCGCTTCGATACGGCGTGGCGACGCGGACGCGCGATGCGGGTCAACGCCGCGGTCGCCTACGCCCTGAACGAGGAACGGCCGGCCGACGCACCCCGCCCCGGCGCGACGACTCTGACCAAACGAGAACGCCAGGTCGCGGGCCTCGTCGCCGAAGGGCTCACCAACAAGCAGATCGCGACCCAGCTGGTGATCGCCCAGCGCACCGTGGACGCGCACGTCGAGCACATCCTGGCCAAGCTCGGGTTCAACTCGCGCGCCCAGATCGCGGCGTGGATCGTGGACGCGGACCAAAAATAGGTATACCCAGTGGCCATTCCACCGTCGTGTGCGACGCCCGGACCGACGATGCTGAAAACCGAAATCCACCAGCACCGGTCCACGGAGGTTCGGTTCCATGTCCCTACCGATTGCCCAGCACCCAGCGAGTGTCAGCGACGACGAAGACATGTTCGCAATCCGGCGATGCGCGGCCTGCGACAAGCTGTTCGGGCCGATGGTCGGCGCCTGTTCGGCCTGCGCGTCCGACGATCTCGAGTGGGTGCCGGCGTCCGGGTCCGGTTCGATCGTGTCCTCGCGGAGGGTGCACCGCACGGGTGATCCGCAGAGCGTATCGACGCCGATGACCATCGCCATCGTCGAACTCGACGAGGGACCCTGGGTCTACACCTCCTTCGAAGGTGAGGTGCCGCTGATCTCCATCGGGCCGGTGCGGGTGCGCTTCCAGCAGAGCCGCGAGGACGGATTTCCGGTCGTCACCGTCGCCGACCGCCCGAACCGGCTGCTTCGATGACCACTTTGCAGCCGCTCGCCTACGGATATGTGCGCGACGATCTGTTGAGCAACCGTGACCCGAGTGCCAGCGACACGCTACTGCGCGCCGCGGCCCGATCCCTCGGGTACGTGCTCGGCACGGTTTTCCACGAGCCGGGACCTCAGAGCGCGACATTGCCCCCGGTGTTCGTCGACCTCGTCCACGAATGCCGGCGAGCCGAGGCCTGCACGGTGCTGACGCTCCCCGGACACCTGGCGAGCACGTCCGTGTGCCGCAAGGTCCTGCTCGCGATCCTCGACGCCTCGGTACAGGAAGTCAGCCCATGAGCGTCGTCTCCGCACCGCTGACGCCGGTGGCGATGCTGTTCGTCCTCGGGTACCGAATCCTTCAGATCACCGAGGCGACCTACTACCGCTTGTGCGATCGACACCGCTGCTCACCCGACGGTGCCGCGCGGCTGTAACCCGGCGGCTCGGTAGACCACCCGCTGCGTGGGAGGCGACCCGAGTCAGCCGACACAGCCACCGCATCACGGCTCACCGCTCAACGCGCGGGCAAACGTTCGGTCAGAACCCGAGACCGGTGTGGATTCGATCGAGCAGGTCGCCGGTCCGGAACGGTTTGGGCAGATACCCCGACGCGCCCGCGCTGATCGCGAGGCCCACGAGGTCGGGATCGGTTTCGGTGGTCACGATCAGGATCGGCACCGACGAGGCCGCCCGCAGTCGCAGGCAGAACTCGGGTCCGGACAGGTCCGGCAACATCAGATCGGTCAGCACCAGATCCGGCTTCCAGCTGGTGACAGCGGTGAGCGCCTGGGCGGCCGTCGACGCGTGCACGGCGTCATAACCGGCCGCGCCGAGGACCAGCAGAGTCATCTCGGCGGTCGCGGGATGTTGCTCGACGATCAGCACCCGGGCCGCCGGCCGAATCTCATCCCGCACGTCGATCGGCGGACGGCTGGCTCGAGTTGTGGAGAGTTGATGAAGGTTCATGGACGTATCCCTTGCTGACCGGAATCCCCGACCGGGTGTGACCCGCCCCACCTTTCCGGACGGAACTCGACGCTAAGCCGAACAGCAACTTGTCAGCAATAGCTGCGTGCTCTGAACCGTCCGATTCATCACGATCGTCACGTTCCCGTGATCTCGCGGAGCCGCACCGGCGGCCACCGTGACCGTATCGAGAGCAAACAGCCACGTGGAGTTCACCGACGCGGGTGCCGAAGACGGCTCCCGGGCCAGATCAGAGACCACCACCGGTCCGACGAAGCCTTGCGAAGCGCACTCTGGAACATGCACGGCGATCAGCTACCCGAGTAAGGAGAAGAGGCAATGACCACCATCCACATGCACGCCAACACGCGTGTGACGCCCGAGCAGTTCGTCGCAGCCCTCACCGACTTCGGCCCGGGCCGATCGGAGCTGTTCGGCAACAGCACCGGGTCGTACCTCGCGGTGCACGCCCAGGATCCCCAGCACGCGGACGTCACCGAAGGATCCACCGGAATCTGGGAGCGACTCGACTACGACTGGACCAACCCCGACCACGTCGTGCTGACGACCACCGACTCCAACGCGTGGGGTCACCACTCCGGGCACACCTACGACCTGACCCCGCGTCCCGACGGCACCACCGATATCGACTACACCGTGGTACGCGAGGGCAAGAATCCGCGCGGCTGGTTCCTCGGAGCGGTGCTCGCCACCGTCGGCCGGGGCGTGCTGACCAAGGCGTTCAAGAACTCGGTGACCGCGATCGAGGCCCGAACCGAGACCACCAGGTAGACGAGGCCCACGTTCGACGGATTACTCGCGGGTACAGCCGAATAGCGGAATAGGCGCACCGTGACCAGATAGAGAGCCAACGGCCATACGGATTTCATCGCGGTTCGGCAACGGCACTCGATCACGAGGCGCGACCATGAAGTATGGCAGCGAATGATGAAGATCAGCAGATCGAGGAACTCGTTGGTCGACTCACCTCCAAGTTCCCGGCCGTCGGCGCCGGGACCGTCGCCGACATAGTCCACGACGCCCACCGCACGTTCGACGGACGTCCCGTCCGCGACTTCATCCCGCTACTGGTCGAGCGGATGGCCGCCCGCAGATTGACTACCGCCCCACAGTGATTCGAGACTCGGGTACAGCTCTACAGCCGTCTCGGGCCGGACCGGTCGCGTCGGTTCTCAGCCCGCGGGCCGAGTGTGCCGGATGCCTCGCCAGCCGAGTGGGAGTTGGACGCGCCCTGCGCGGATGTCGCTGATGAGGTGGGCGTAGCCGTCGCGAACTTCGCCGAGGTGAACCCAGGCCGAGTGTCGAAGGTCCTCGCAGTCGCTGTGCAGCACCGTCCACCACGCTTCGGCGTAGGTCTTGGCCACGTGGCTGATCACCTCACCGAAGGTGTGGGTGTGGCGGCGGGCGCAACGGCTGTGGCGGACAGAGGAGGCGGCCCAAGAATTGATCTTGTCGATGACCTTCGCGATATCGGCGCACAGCGCCGCCTCGGTGACCTCCGGCGCATTCCGCCGCGGATTCAGCACCGCGGAAATCAACGCGGCATGCAGATCGCCGAGCTCCCTCGCCCACGTCACGAGCGGGAACGGTTCGGCAAGCCGCCCGGCGATCGCGGCCAAGAGTTGCTCCGGGGACAACAACGATTCGGAATCGGTCGCCGGGTACTCGGACGCCGCTACACCCGCATTCATGCGCGCCCGCCTGTGGCGCTACCGAACGAGCCGGTCATGCGATGCATGCGAAAGCTCGTCGCTCATCGACGACTTCGGTGAGATTGGCGTGCTGATACATGGGCGGTAGGTCAACTTTTCGAGATGAATGGTTGATGTCGAGAACGCGCCGGTGCGACTCGGGGCATAATGCTAATACTGACTGCGCACTCAGTCAACGACAGTTCGCGCGGTCGATCGGTTCTCCAGGGGTGTCGGAGAATGTGGACGAACAGGGGCGGGATCGATGAATGAACGTGCGGCGGGACCTGGCAAGTCGGGCGCGATTCTCGACATGTTCACGCGCCATGTCGCCGAAAAAGGCTACGACGGAACGAGTTTCAGCGAGATAGCACGCGAGCTCGGTATCTCGCAGGGCTTGATCGTGCACCATTACGGCACGAAGGCGCGATTGCTGGAAGCGCTGCACGTCTCCTATATGCGGCGCCGTGTCGACGAGGCGGAACGAATCGTCTCGACCTTCTCGACGCCACCCGAGCAGCTGGCCGGGTTGTTGCACGCGGCCATGCTCTATCAGGTACACGACCGGAACCGGACCGTCGCATTCCAGCGCGAGGTCGCCCGATTCGGCCAGCAGGAAGAGGATTCCGAGGGGCGCAAGCTGCGCAGGTATTACACCGGAATCCTGCGCGGCGTGCTCGAGGCGGGCATCGCATCCGGCGACTTCCGTCCCGTCGACACCAGCATCCGGAGCCTGCTCGTTTTCGGCGCCGCGCAATGGGCGTGGACGTGGTTCGAGCCGGGCGGACGCAATTCGGCCGCACAGGTCGGTTCCGAACTGGTGGATCTCACTCTCGGATCGCTAGTGCAGAGCAGGGCGGAGTTACCGCGCCTGCGCGATCCCGACGGCGATCTCGTCGCAACGGTGATCGGCATCATCACCGCATGAGCGCGAACGACCGCGCTCGGCGCACGTCCATGCCCCGCGCGTGAGTCCGAGTGGGCTCAGAGCTTGTAGCCGATGGCGCGGAGCAGTCGGTGCCGGTCGGCGCGGTCGGTCTCGGTTTCGATCCCGAGGGGCGGCGTACCGTCGACGACGCCGATGATGCCGCGCCCGAGCGAGGTTTCGGCGATGAGCACCTCGACGGGGTTGGCCGTGGCACAGAAGACGGTGCAGAGCTCGGGGATATGGCGGATCGCATTGAGAACGTTGACCGGGTAGCCGTCGCGGAGAAAGACGATGAAGGAGTGTCCGGCGGCGAGGGCTGTCGCGTTCTTGGTGGCGAGCTCGATCAGACTGTCGTCGTTACCCGACCAGCGGATCAGGCGGGGGCCGGAGGCTTCGCAGAAGGCCAGCCCGAAGCGGAGTTGCGGGCCGGTGCCGACTAAGGCTTCATGGAGGTCCTCGACGGTCTTGATGAAGTGGGACTGCCCGATGATGACATTGAGCTCATCGGGATTCTCGATGGGCACCGCTGTCAATTCCATACGGCTATCGTCCCTCGTCACGCTGCCGGGAAACAACCCGCCCGACTCGGGCCGAGCCCTGATGCGACTCCCTACCGCTGGATACGCTCGGCCAACGAGACGATGATTCCTTCGGGTCCGCGGACATAGGCCATCCGCCATATGCCCTCGTATTCACCGATGCCTCCCACCAGGCCGTACCCGTCTGCTGCGGCGTGGTCAACGGCGGCCTGCAGATCCTGCACCTCGAAAGCGACGCTGCGCAGACCCAATTCGTTGGCCGGCGCGGCCGACGAACCCGGCAGGTGCTCCGGCCGCTCGAAGCTCGAGAGCTCCAGCGTCGTTCCTCCGCCGGGCACCCGCAGCATGACGATCTCGGTGGCGGCACCGGTCATACCGATCACCGTGTCCAGGAACGCGCCTTCGACAGCCATCTTCTGATCAGCCTCCAAGCCGAGGCTGACGAAGAACGCCGTCACGGCGTCCAGGTCGGCAACGGTGATGCCGACATGGTCGAATCGCTGAACGAATCCCATACCTACCTGCCTACGTTTCTCGAAGAGAGCTGCGAGGGCACCGGAACAATCCGCACGCCGAGTGCCAGACCTGTTATCTACCAGCCGATTACGTATATCAGCCGCAATCTTGGCGATTACTGTCGGAACCTCGAGCCTACGCAGCATTCCCGACGCCGACCGGGCCTCCGTCATCGAGAAACTCAGTCACTTCCCACGACATCGGCGCGGACACGGACCACGTCAGCCAGGTCGGCCCAACGGTTTCGCGTTGCGGTCAGGGTCGTGTCCGGTTCGGCGCGGGCCTTGCGACGCTGGTGCGCAGCCCACCTCGAGAGGGCATCCGTGATGACATACCGCATGTCCGGGTCTGCCAGATCGAGCACCAACTCCTGGTTTCCCGACTCGGCAGGGGCCGACCGATGCGTCCGCCGTTCAGGCACCCGAAGCTGGATCGAAGCCGGGCGGGGAAGAGCCGTGTGGTCGACTCGCATCCACTCTTTGACGGCATCCAATGGTTGTTCGCCGAGACGGAACGCCTCTGCGGCTTTGAGCGCACAACGCAGGCAGCGCGCTCGCCCCGGCACAGTTTCAGGCGTGGCGGGCCGTCCCGTGCATCGCTGCGTCCAATCGCCCGTGTTGTGCAGGTCCACGATCAGGTGCACCACGTCCTGTTTGTCGACCGCGCTTCCCTCGACGATCCAGCTGTTCATCTCGAAAGCCTAACGAGCAACACGGCTGTTTCGGTCTACGAGGACGGCCGTGTCCTCGGGCCCCATCAGGCCCGCGAATCGCTACAGCGATGGCACACACGGGATTTCTCGGCCGCGGCTACACCGCCGCCGGTCGGTCAGGAGATGATGCGGACGGCGTAGGGCATGATGCCGTCTTCTCGGACCGCGGAGACCTTGACGACCTCGCCGGATTGGGGGGCCTCGATCATCTTGTTGTTGCCGATGTAGAGGGCTACGTGCTGGGAGCCGCCGGGGCCCCAGAAGAGCATGTCGCCGCGGGCTCGTTCGGAGACGGGAACCCTTGTGCCCATGGTGTATTGGTAGCCGGAGTAGTGCGGGAGGGAGACGCCGACGCCGGCGAAGGCGTAGATCATGAGGCCGGAGCAGTCGAAGCCGGTCTTGTTGTAGTCGCCGTAGCTGTCGGCGGTGCCGCCGTCGCGGATGCCGAGGGTGGGGCCGTCCTCGTCGCCGCCGCCCCAGGCGTAGACGACGCCGAGTTGGGACATGGCGCGGTCGACGACGGTTTCGATGAGTTCGGAGCGGGAGCCGCCGCTGGGACGGGTGGTCTGGGTGTCGGAGCGGTTGGGCTGGGGGCGGCGCGGGGGTGGGGAGGAGTCCTGGACCTTGTGCGGTCGATGGCTCTGGCCGACCTGGTTGGCGCGGTCGGCGGCGGCGCGGTCGGCGGCCACGCGAGCGGCGGCGGCGACCGCGGCGGCGCGGGCTGCGGCCTGGGCGGCGGCTTCCTCGGCCTTGCGCTGCTGATCCCAGGCGACGAAGGCGTCACGCTGGCTCTGCAGGCCGGCCACATTGGCGCGGGCGGAGTCCAGGCGCTGCTGGGCCGAGTCACGCTGGGAGACAAGGCCGTTGCGGACATTGTTCTGCTGGTTGAATTCGGCCTGGGCGGTGGTGACGGCGTTCTGCGCGTCCGCCTTCTTGGCGTCGGCGGCGGCCGCGGCCGCGTCGGCGGCCTGCTGGGCCTGCTTGGCGGCCGAGGTCTTGTTGGCCTGGTCGACCTGGGCGTGGCGCAGGCCGTCGACGACCTGCTGCTGGTTCTTGGAGGCGATGGTCAGGATCTGGGCGCGGTTGAGCGCGATCTCGGGGCTCGGCGCGGCCATATAGCTGATCAGTGAGGTGGAGCCGGGACGCATGTAGACCTGCGCGACGTACTTGTCGAAATTGCCGTGCGCGGTATCGACTTTCGCGCCCGCGTCGGTCAGCTCCTGCTGGCACTGCACCACGGTTTGGGCGGCGGCATCGGCGGCGTCGCGGGCGATCTGCAGATCCACCAGGGCCTTGTTCACCGCTTCGCGGCGCACGGCGATCGCGTCGTCGAGCTGTTGCAGCTGCTGTTCGGCGGTGGCGACCTGGTTGATGAGCGCGCCGACCTCGCCGACACCGGCGTCGACCTGGGCTCCGGCGGCATTGAGGTCGCCGTCGCTGGGATTGGGGGGTGGGGGTGGGACCGCGTGTCCGGAGGCCATGCCACAGGCCAGCACGACGGCCGCTACGAGCAACTCCGTAGCGACTCTCGCTGGACGTCCGCGCCGCTTCGCCGGTCGTCGCATCGCACCTCCCTGGAGTCCCATTCGGCACATCTGTCCCAGGCGTGCCATCGCGAAACCGTACGACATGTCATGGAGTGCTCTGATCAGCCACGCCACAATCACACATATGTAATTCGTCAGTAGCCACATATTTGCAGGTAGATCACACAATCACCATGCGTCACATGACACGACACGCATCACCGAGTGGGCGTGTCGCATACGAACCGGGCGGTTTGCTTTACCGCGCCTCCGGATTCGGGCAATGAAAAAGGGGCCCGGGACGAACCCGAACCCCACCCGGCGACCCCGTCGCCGTCGGCAACAGAACCCCTACCCCACTGGAGTCGGCGGCCGCGCCCCCTCCGGAGCCCGCCGCGACTTCACCACGTACAGCCCGCCGATCCCCGCGACCAGCAGGCCCAGCAGCACCAGCGTGATCACCGTCCACGACACCGCCTCCGGCTGCTGCAGCCGATCCACGAAAACCCGTGCGGCATCGGCGGTGTGCTCGGGCCCGCGGTACTTGGCCCCGTCCTCGGCGCGCTCGAGCCGCCCGCGGGTGAACTGGTCGCTGAAGGTGCCGACCCAGTCGTCGCTGAAAACCACCACGGTGCCGTGCTCGATCTTGCCGACCTCGTTGGCCAGATCGCGCAGGTTCGCCTCGATTCCCGGATTGCCCGGCACCACAACGATATCGAGCTTGACGCCCTGATCGCGCGCGTCGGCGGCGATGGCCGCGAGGGCCTCCTGGTCGCGTCCCTCGGGGGCGGCGACATGGTTGTCGTCGAGATCGGCGATGATCTTATTCAAGTCGGTGTTCGGCGGTAGTTCCGCCTTCACGGGCGTGAAAACCGAGGGGTGCGAGACGGTCACGAACGCAGGGTACGGGACGGCTTGTCAGATCGCCTCACCGCGCCACACAGTTCCCGCCCCCGATGTGCTCACAGGACAAGCGTACTGTTAATGTCGGAAAACGGACGAGGCCCGCGCCTCGACGAGGCCATCGGCACAGCCCCGCCGCTGGCCCTCCCATTCACAGACGAGTGGAGCTGAACGTGACGAGTATCGATACCTTCGGCGCCAAGGGCACCCTCGAGGTCGGAAGCAACTCTTACGAGATCTTCCGGCTCTCGGCCGTGCCCGGCACCGAGAAGCTGCCCTACGCCCTGAAGGTCCTCGCGGAGAATCTCCTTCGCACCGAGGACGGCGCGAACATCACCGCCGACCAGATCCGCGCCCTCGCAGCCTGGGATCCGTCGGCCGAGCCCGACACCGAGATCCAGTTCACCCCGGCCCGCGTGATCATGCAGGACTTCACCGGCGTGCCCTGCATCGTCGACCTGGCCACCATGCGTGAAGCCGTCACCACCCTCGGCGGCGACCCTAACAAGGTCAACCCGCTGTCCCCCGCCGACATGGTCATCGACCACTCGGTCATCCTCGACGTGTTCGGCACCGCCGACGCCCTCGAGCGCAACGTCGACCTGGAGTACGAGCGCAACGGCGAGCGTTACCAGTTCCTGCGCTGGGGCCAGGGCGCCTTCGACGACTTCAAGGTCGTCCCGCCGGGCGTCGGCATCGTGCACCAGGTCAACATCGAGTACCTGGCCCCCACCGTCATGGTCCGCAACGGCCAGGCCTACCCCGACACCTGTGTCGGCACCGACTCGCACACCACCATGGTCAACGGCCTGGGCGTGCTGGGCTGGGGCGTCGGCGGCATCGAGGCCGAGGCCGCCATGCTGGGCCAGCCGGTCTCCATGCTGATCCCGCGCGTCGTCGGCTTCAAGCTGACCGGTGAGATCAAGCCGGGCGTGACCGCCACCGACGTCGTGCTCACCGTCACCGACATGCTGCGCAAGCACGGTGTGGTCGGCAAGTTCGTCGAGTTCTACGGCGCCGGTGTGGCCGAGGTTCCGCTGGCCAACCGCGCCACCCTGGGCAATATGAGCCCGGAGTTCGGCTCCACCGCCGCGATCTTCCCGATCGACGAGGAGACCATCAACTACCTGCGCCTGACCGGCCGCAGCGACGAGCAGCTCGCGCTCGTCGAGGCGTACGCCAAGGAGCAGGGCCTGTGGCACGACGCGGACAACGAGCCCGCGTACTCGGAGTACCTGGAGCTGGACCTGGGCACCGTGGTGCCGTCCATCGCCGGCCCGAAGCGCCCGCAGGACCGGATCCTGCTGTCGGAGAGCAAGAACGCCTTCCGTCAGGACATCCGCACCTACACCAACGACCCGGTGCCGCACACCGCGCTGGACGAGGCCATCGAGGAGTCCTTCCCGGCCAGCGACCCGGTCGCCCCGGGCACCGCCTCCGACGACTCGGCCGTCCCGACCGCCGCCAACGGCAACGCGGGCCGTCCGTCCAAGCCGGTCAAGGTGTCGGACCCGGAGCGCGGTGACTTCGTCCTGGATCACGGCGCCGTCGTGGTCGCGGGCATCACCTCCTGCACCAACACCTCGAACCCGTCGGTCATGATCGGCGCGGCCCTGCTGGCCCGCAACGCCGTCGAGAAGGGCCTCGCGTCCAAGCCGTGGGTCAAGACCAACATGGCCCCGGGCTCGCAGGTCGTCGCCGACTACTACGAGAAGGCCGGTCTCTGGCCGTACCTGGAGAAGCTGGGCTTCTACGTGGGCGGCTTCGGCTGCACCACCTGCATCGGCAACACCGGCCCGCTGCCGGAGCAGATCTCGGCCGCGATCAACGACAACGACCTGTCGGTCACCGCCGTGCTGTCGGGTAACCGCAACTTCGAGGGTCGCATCTCCCCCGACGTGAAGATGAACTACCTGGCCTCCCCGCCGCTGGTCATCGCGTACGCGCTCGCGGGCACCATGGACTTCGACTTCGAGGTCGACGCCCTGGGCAAGGACACCGACGGCAACGATGTCTTCCTGAAGGACATCTGGCCGTCCTCGCAGGAGATCGACGACACCATCAAGTCGGCGATCAGCCGGGACATGTTCACCAAGTCCTACGCCACCGTCTTCGACGGCGATGCGCGCTGGCAGGGTCTGAACACCCCCGAGGGCGACACCTTCGCGTGGGACGAGAAGTCGACCTACGTCCGCAAGGCGCCGTACTTCGACGGCATGTCGATGGAGCCGACCCCGGTCTCCGACATCAAGGGCGCGCGCGTGCTGGCGCTGCTGGGCGACTCGGTCACCACCGACCACATCTCCCCCGCCGGTCCGATCAAGCCGGGCACCCCGGCCGCGCAGTACCTCGACGCCAATGGCGTTGCGCGCAAGGACTACAACTCGCTGGGCTCGCGTCGTGGTAACCACGAGGTGATGATCCGCGGCACCTTCGCCAACATCCGTCTGCGCAACCAGCTGCTGGACGACGTCTCGGGTGGTTACACCCGCGACTTCACCCAGCCGGGTGGCCCGCAGGCCTTCATCTACGACGCCTCGCAGAACTACCAGGCCGCGGGCATCCCGCTGGTCGTGCTGGGCGGCAAGGAGTACGGCTCGGGTTCCTCGCGTGACTGGGCCGCCAAGGGCACCAGCCTGCTGGGCGTCAAGGCCGTCATCACCGAGTCGTTCGAGCGCATCCACCGCTCGAACCTGATCGGCATGGGCGTTGTGCCGCTGCAGTTCCCGGCCGGCCAGTCGGCCGCGTCGCTGGGCCTGGACGGCACCGAGACCTTCGACATCGAGGGCATCACCAAGCTGAACGAGGGTGTGACTCCGAAGACCATGAAGGTCACCGCCACCAAGGAGAACGGCGAGAAGGTCGTCTTCGACGCGGTCGTCCGCATCGACACCCCCGGTGAGGCGGACTACTACCGTAACGGCGGCATCCTGCAGTTCGTGCTGCGCAACATGATTCGCGGCTAGTCACTGCGATGTAGCTCGGTTCTCGAAGGGCTGTTTCGAAACCGAGTCGTGGTGGCGGGCACCGGAATTGCGTGAAAGCGCAGCTCCGGGGGCCGCCCCCCCACCCCACACCCGGGGGCGGAGCGCCGCGCGCCTGGGGGGTGTTCCCTTTTGTGGCCACAAAGATAAGG
>NZ_JBHWHH010000023.1:0-56750 GCF_042732555.1 Nocardia sp. NPDC059764 | reverse complement strand
CGGCCGGGCCTTCCTTTTTCGCCGCCCTAGGTGCGGGCGTTCAGGTCGGCGAAGGTGCGCGCGTAGCGGGTGCCGACCATCAGCAGCAGTACACCCACCACCAGGAACGCGGCCGCGCGCAGCAGCCCGGCCAGGGTGGCCAGGTCGAACAGGAACAGCTTGGCCAGGGCCGCACCGGTGAGCAGCAGGCCCGCCACCAGCGCCACCTTCGCCTGCGCCGACTTGCGGGAGAGGCGGCGCAGGCCGAACAGCAGGGCGGCGGTGGCCGCGGCCATCCAGATCACCGTGGCGATGCCATGTCCGGCCAGGAACCCGTCGCGACTGCCGGTGGCGACGCCGAGCGAGACGGTCAGGGCGGTCACCGTGTACAGCCCGCCGATCCCGGCGAACACCGACAGGACGGCGGCGTCGGACTCCCGGTCCAGCAGGCCCAGGCGACGTGCGGTCCAGGTCGCGACCGCCAGCACCGCGAGCAGGAACACCGCCGACAACGCGGTCGAAATACCCAGGTGCGCTTCGGCTTCCGACTGCCCGGCCAGGGTGGCCGGGTCGGCGCGGAACAGGAAGGCGAGCGCGCCCAGCCCGCCGTAGGCCGCGCCGAGCGCCGCCGCGAACCGCGACCGCTGCTGTCCGGCTGCCGCCAGGAAGCCCATGGCGACCACGAACAGCGCCGTCGGCAGCGTCTGCACCTCGGTCACGCCGACACACGCCTCGAGCAGCGCGACCGCACCGGCCACCGCGGACACCACGGCCAGGTGCCCCGGAATCCGGACGGCGGCACCGAGTTTCGGCACCCACGGCACCGCCGCGACCAGCAGCAGTACCGCCGCGACAGCGCCGGCCAGCACCGTCGGCCCGGTGCGCCCGGAGAACAGCACGGGCGCGGCCAGCATCGGCGCGGTCGCCGCGCCGAAGCTCAGGCTCGCGGTCACGTCACCCGCCCGCAGCCGCCCGGCGAGCACCGCACCGGCCAGCCCGGTCACCGCGATGACGATCGCGGCGGCCAGCGCCTGATACCGGTCCGGCCCCGCGCCCGAATCGAGAGCCGTGCCGACCACCGCGAGCAAGGTCACCAGTACCGCCGGAATCGTCCGAATCACGTGCAGCCACGGCCAATCCCGCACCAACTGCACCGGCAGAGCGGCGATCTGCAACACGATCAGGAAGCCAACCAGCAGCATCAACTCCGTCGACACGAACGGCGCGAGCACCGCCGCCCCACCCGTGACCAGCACGGCCAGACCCTGGGAGTTCCACCGCATGGCGAGCGCCACGCCCCCGGCCGCGATCCCGAACGCCACCACATACCCGACCGCCGGATCCAGCCACCGGTACATCGTGGTCATGGCGACCACATCCAGATATCCCCCGGCGATACCGGTGGCCGCCAACGCTATTCCCCCGACGCGGCCACCCGGCTTGGCGAACACCCGCGCCCCGACCCCGACCAGAGTGGCCGAGAACAGACCACCGGCAACAACTCTCGGCACCGGCCCGAAGAACCCGGCCTGCGCCGCCAGCACCAGCAGCATGACCACGCCGATCAACGTGACCGCCACCCCGGCCACGGCCAGCACCCGGCTGATCACCCCTTCCCGCTGCCACCACGGCTCCCGCACCGGCCGCCCGGCCACCACGCGCCGTTGCTGCGGCAACCCGGGCATCGGCGACAGAGGCTGCGCACCCGGACCAGGCCACCCCGGCCACCCCGGCCGAGCCGCGCCGACCGGACCCGGAACAGGCTGCCCCACAGGCATTCCCGTCGGTCCTGCGGGCGGGATCCAGCCGGGGGCGGGCGGAATCGGAACCCCCTGCTGCGCAGGCCATCCCGGCACACCCACGGGCGACTGCGCCCACCCGGGCACAGCTCCGGCCGGACCGGACCCCGGCGCATTCCAGGCCGGAGCCTCAGGCCCCGCCGGAAGGTTCCCCTGAACGGGCTGTCCGCCCTGCTCAGCCGCGGCGACTCCGCCGGGTGCGCCAGGAACGCCCTGTTCCGGCCGCTGTTCCGTGGCGGAGACGGTCGAGGGGACCTCAGGCCCGCCCGCCCCGGCAACGCCCGTGCCGGTCGCGGTCTGTGCCGCGGTCCGCATGGTTTCGGCGAGAACCTGCGTGTGCAGGGTGTCGAGGTCGCGGCCGAGGACGTTCAGGTGCTCGCCGAGCGCGGTGAATTCGGTCGACAGCCGCGCGATCAGGCGGGGATCGATGGCGGGATTCATGCCCGCAATGCTCCCGACCTGGGGGTTCTGCCACATGAGTAGAAACACCCGGGTGGCGGGCGATTACTACGCGAGTCGCGGCCGGGCGCTCAGGCGGAGTGGGCGGCAGCGCGCGCGATGGTCGCGGTGATCTCGGCGGTGATCAGGTCGGGGGCTTCCAGCATGGGGACGTGCCCCAGGTCCGGGAGCGGGCGGATCTGCACGGCCGCGGTGGGGGTGAGGGGCGCGTAGACGTGCGGCGGCAGCACCCGGTCGTGTTCGGGCAGCAGGATCGTGGTGGGGACGTCGAGCTCGGCCAGGCCGGTGAAGCCGACGGGCAGCTCGGGGTCGGTCGCGAGGTCGTCGACGATGGCGCATTCGGTGATGGCCGCGGTCATGGCCTTGGCGAGCGGATTCGGCACGACGGCGGGCCGGTAGGCGAGCAGCGGCAACAGCAGGCTGCGCAAGAGCGAGGGCATGGTCGGCTGCTGGCCGGGGCCCAGTCCGATGAGCGGCCCGAAGGCACGGAACCGGCGCAGCAGCGAGTCCGCGGCGGCGGGGGTGCGCCACAGTCCCGCGGGTGCGATGGCGGTGCAGGAGCGAGCCCGGCCGCGGGCGGCGAGTTCCAGGGCGATCCAGCCGCCCAGCGAGTTGCCCGCGATATGGACGGTGTCCCAACCGGATTCGTCGAGCAGCCGCTCGCAGTGGTCGACCAGCGCGGCCACGGTGGCGGGACGCGCGGCCTCGGGTCCGCCCCAGTGCCCGGGCAGGGTGGGGGCGAGCAGGGTGTGGCTCGCGGCCAGGTCGTCGAGCACGCCGCCCCAGGACTGCCAGGTGAGCAGCACGCCGTGCAACAGCAGCAACGGTTCGCCGCGGCCGGTTCGATGCACTGCCTCGGGGGCCGGGACGCCTTCCACCATGGGCGTGACCCTACCGTCCGGCTCCGGGTCCCGCCGACCGGTTCACGCCCCGTTGAGGAAGCGCTTCCAGTTGGTCCCGAACGGGTGCTTGGCGGTGACGGAGCTGAATCGCAGGCTCCCGTGCACGATGATGTGCAGCGGACCCATCGGCGGCCCGCTGCGCACTTTGGTGTTGGCGCTCGACCCGATCAGGTCGATGGCATTGAGGTCCACGGTCGCCTCGGCGGGCAGGATGAGCTCCAGCGAGCTGCAGGTGTCGTTCACGTGGATCTCCACCACCTGGGTGGACATGACGGCCTGGGTGAAGTCCAGGTGCACGCTGCCCATCATGCTGTTCAGCACGAGGCTGGGCGGCACGTGCCAGACGCCCCTGCGGTGCACGCTCGACATGCGCGCGCGAATCACATTGCCGGGCACGGGTTGCGGCAGGCGCGGCGGCCCGGCCACGAATCGGGGCTGCGGCGGCACGTAGTGCGGCGCGGCGGGGGCGGGCTGCCCGACCAGCCGGACCCCCGGCAGATCGATCAGCACCGCGTTGAGTTCGCCGCGGGTCTTGGCCGCGAGCGCGGTGTCCATGCGCTCGGTGAATTCCCCCAGCGACAGCATGCCCAACCCGACCGCTCGCTGCAGCAGCCGGCCGACATGTTCGCGTTCTACATCAGATACCCGTAGATCCCGGTCGCCGATCACGGTGCCGGTCTCGAGCGCGGAAACCGCTTCAGGACCTCCCATGTCTTCGAGGCTAGCGAGCCCGGGCCGGTCACCGCATCAGGGCAATCCCTGAACCGCTCCCCTACTCGAGGCCCTGTTCGATGGCGTACCGGGTCAGTTCGACGCGATTGCCGAGCTGGAGTTTGCGCAGCGTGGACTGCACGTGGTTCTCGACGGTGCGGTGGCTCAGGCCCAGCCGGGTGGCGATCTGCCTGGCGGACAAGCCTTTCGCCACCATCCGCAGCACTTCGGTCTCGCGGTCGGTGAGCGCGGGCCGGTGGGGTTCGTCGCGGTCGGCGGGGGTGTTGGCGATGCGGCGGAATTCGCCGAGGACCAGCCCGGCCAGGCCGGGGGTGAACACCGCTTGTCCGGCGGCCGTGGCGTGCACCGCGTCGAGGAGTTCGGTGGACGAGGCGCTCTTGACCAGGTAGCCGGTGGCCCCGGCCTTGATGGCGTCGAGCACGTCATCGCGTTCGGCCGACGCGGACAGCACCAGCACCCGGGTGCGCGGGGAGACCCGCAGCACCTCGGCGGTGGCGTCGGCGCCATTGCCGTCGGGGAGCTGCATGTCCATCAGCACGACGGCCGGGCGGACGGCGGCGGCGCGGGCGCCGGCCGAGCGCACGCCGTCGGCGGTGGCGACCACGTCGAATCCGGCCTCGGCCAGGTCGCGGGCGACGCCGTCGCGCCAGATCGGGTGGTCGTCGACCACCATCACGGTGATCCGGTCCGCCGCTTCGCTCATGTCCGCCTCCGCTCTCATTGTGGCCGTTCGACGGGAATCCGGAACTCCCATTCCGCGCCCGCGCCCTCGTCGCCGTCCCCGGACGCCGCTTCGAACAGCAGCTGCGCGGTGCCGCCGAGCGCGGCGACCCGGCCGATGATGGAGCGCGAAACACCCATGCGCCCTTGCCCTTCGGCCTCCACGAGCCGCCCGGGCGGAATGCCCGGACCGTCGTCGCGCACGCTCACGATCAGCTCGTCACCCATATCCTCCAGCAGCACATAGGCTTTCGCGCCCGGTCCGGCGTGCTGGACCACATTCGCCAAGGCGGCGGCGACGGCCGCGGCGACCTCGCGGGCCGCCCAGTGCCCGAGCAGCACCGGATCGCCGGGCGTGGAGACGAAGACGGACGGCGTGGTCTGCGCGGTGAGCAGGGGACGCAAGTCCTCGTCCACCCCGCTGACGTCGGCGGGTTCGCCCTGTTCGGAGATGAGCACCCGCAAGGCGACCTCCTGCTCCCCCGCCCGCTGCGCCAGTTCCGCTGTCGGCCCGCCGATCTCGTGCCCGCGCCGCTTGATGTGGCTGAGCACCTGGAGGACGCCGTCGTGCACCTGGCGGGCCAGGCGCTCGCGTTCCTGGGCGGCGGCGGTGAGCCGGATGGCCCGCTGGAGCTGCGCGTGGGCGCGGCGGGCGGTGTTGGAGGCCAGGCCCAGGGCCAGGCCCACCGAGATCAGCACCGGCAGCGTGGCGTCGCGCCAGACGTCGACATCCCATTGGGCGCGGGCGGTGATGACGGCGGCGGAGACCACCAGCCCCGAGCAGATGCCGCCGAACGGGCCCCACAGGATCGCCGCGGAGACCACGGCATTGGCGGCCCACAGCGTGGTGGGCAGGGTCTGATGGCCGTGGTACCAGTCGTACGGGGCGACCAGCCGGGTGGCGAAGATGAGGGCGATCACCACCACGTGGTCGCCGATCACCACCCCGGTGCGCACCCGCGGCTCGTTGCGGATCCGCCACTGCGACAACAGGATCGCGGAGATGCCCGACCACACCGCCATGACCGCGATCAGCGCCCAGCTGAGCCGCTGATTGGTGTAGTGCGGCACCGAGGCCACCTGCTGGCCGACCGCGTACAACAGGGTGACCAGCCGGAAGGCCTGCACCGCCCGCCACAGCGGCGCGGTGGCGGCCCAGGCGGGATCGGGCCCGGTCCCGCCCGGCACCGGTTCGGTCCCGCGCCCCACTCAGTCCTCCGTGACCGCTCGGCCGTCGGGACCGTCGGGTGTGGCGGCGTACATGGGTTGGTCCGGATCGCCGGTGTGCAGTTCCTGATACGCCTCCTCGGGCGAGTCGGCGAGCAGCGAACGCATGGCGGTATTGACCACGGCCACGAACGGCACCGCCAGCAGACCGCCCGCGAGCCCGGCCAGCACCACGCCCGCCGCGATGGCCAGCACCACGGCCAGCGGGTGGATGCGCACCGCGCGGCCCATCAGCAGTGGTTGCAGCACATGGCCTTCCAGCTGCATGACCGCGACCGTGATGCCCAGCACGATGAGCGCGGTGACCAGGCCCTTGGTCATGAGCGCGATGAACACCGCCACCGAGCCCGCGATGAAGGAACCCACGATCGGGATGAACGCGCCGATGAAGACCAGCGAGGCCAGCGGAAGCGCCAGCGGCACATTGAGAATCGCCAGGCCCGCGCCGATGCCGATGGCGTCCACCGCCGCGACCAGCACGGTGGCCCGGACGAAACCGGTGAGGGTGCCGAAGCCGAGCCGCCCCGCCTCACGCACCTTGGAGCGGTGTGCGGTCGGGACGATGCGGGTGCAGAACTCCCAGATCTGGTCGCCGCCGTAGAGGAAGAAGATGAGGATGAACAGCGTCAGGAACGTGCCGGTGAAGAACTCGCCGATGACGGTGGCGGTGGTGAGCGCCCCGTTGGTGAGCGCGTCCTTGTTGGATTCGACGGTCTTGACGATGGTGTCGCCCGCATTGCGGATCTGATCGTTGCTCAGGTGCAGCGGCCCGTTGATCAGCCAGTCCTGCACCTGGTGCACGGAGGTTTTGAACTCGTCGGACAGCTGCGGCACACCGGAGACGAACTGTTCCACGACGAAGGTCATGATCCCGGCCAGGATCCCGAGCGACCCGATCAGCGCGACCAGCACCCCGATGGCCCGCGGCACCCCGAACCGCTGCATCCAATTGACCAGCGGCGCCATCAGAGCCGCGCCCAGCAGCGCGATGGAAATCGGAATCGTCACCGTCGACAGCCGCCGCGCCAGATACGCGACCGCGATCACCGCCGCCAGAATCATGAGCAGCCGCCAGCACCACTCCGCGGTCTGCCGGACGAGCGGGTGCACAGCCTCCACGTCGCGCCGCCGTACCTGACTCGTTTCAACGGACCCGCTGGACACCGCCTGCGCCTCACTCACCTGAGCGAGCCTAACGGCCGGAACCTCCGCAGGCATGTACCGGCGATGCAAACGCTAGATTGGAGCGGTGTCAGCGCCCCTGGAAGCGGTCAAACAGACCATGCATACCCGCTGGCCGCTGTACTTAGCTTCGATGCTCGCGGCCAACGCGTTCGGCGCTGTCCTGGTGTGGGCGTTCATCGAGTACGGGTTGCCGGTGCCGGAGGGCGGCACCAGCGCGACTCGCGAGACCGGGCTGCTGGTGCCCGCGCTGGTCTTCGTGATCGGCGGATTCCTGAGCGTGACGGCGTCGGCGCTGATGCTGCGGCCGGTGATGCGGTGGCAGATGCGGGGCGGGCCGCCGTCGCGGCAGGAGCAGATGGCGGCGCTGCACGCCCCGTTGCGGCAGGCCATTGTGCATCTGGTGTTGTGGCTGGTCGGCGGCGCGGTGCTGGCCTCGCTGATCATCGTGCGCGCTCCGGGGCTGGCGGCGGCGGTGATCGTCACCGAATGTATGGCCGCCACCATCGTTTTCGGCTTCACCTACATGCTGGGGGAACGGATTCTGCGGCCGGTCGCGGCCGAGGCGCTGACCGTGGGGGCCTTCGACCACACCCTGACCGCGGGGGTCGGCACCCGGATGGCCATGACCTGGGGGATGGGCACCTTCGCGCCGACCATCGCCATCGTGCTGCTGTGCGTCACCCAGATTTCTTCTCGCGTCCAGTTTTCCGCGCAGTCGCTGGCGGTCTCGATTCTCTTGTTGTGCGGCGTGGTGATCATGCAGGCACTGGCGCTTTCGATGCTCACCGGCTCCTCCATTTCCGATCCGATCCGCCAGCTCAGCCAGGCCATCGACCGGGTGCAGGAAGGCGCCCGGGATGTGCAGGTGGAAGTTTTCGACGGTTCCGAGATCGGGCTGCTGCAGGTTGGCTTCAACCGAATGATGGGCGAGGCCGCGAAACGACGGGAACTGCAGGAATTGTTCGGTCAGCACGTCGGCGAGGATGTCGCGCGGCGGGCGCTGGAGTACGGCACCGAACTCGGTGGTGAAACCCGATTCGTAGCGGTCCTGTTCGTGGATATGGTCGGCTCGACCGCGACCGCGGCGGAACGCCCGCCGACCGAAGTGGTCAGCCTGCTCAACGAGTTCTTCCGGGTCGTGGTGGATGTCATCGACCGCCATCACGGGCTCATCAACAAATTCATGGGTGATGCCGCGCTGGCCATCTTCGGCGCGCCGCTGGATCGCCCCGACGCGCCGACCGCGGCCCTGGCCGCGGCCCGTGAACTGCGCGAAGCCCTGCGCGAGGTGGTCGGCCTGGATATCGGTATCGGCGTCTCGGCCGGACTCGCGGTGGCCGGGAATATCGGCGGGGCAAATCGTTTCGAATACACCGTGATCGGCGATCCGGTGAATGAGGCGTCGCGCCTGACCGAACTCGCGAAAGACCGGCCCGAACGGGTCCTGACCTCGTCGAGTGCCCTGTTCTTCGCCGATGAGAACGAGCAGCGGCATTGGCAGACCGGAGAAGAAGTGCAACTGCGTGGCCGCCGCCGGAAGACCCGGCTGGCGTGGCCGCGGGCAGGCACCGACCCCGCTGCTGCAGACGAGGCGGCGGCGAGTTCGTTAGGCTGACGACGTGACGGCCCATGGTGAGCTGGACGGCGAACCCGCGCCGCCCGCGGACAACGCGCGCCGTGGCAGATTCTGGTGGGCCAAATGGGTGCTGGGCGCCGCGCTTGTGGGACTGCTGATTTCCGAGGGCATCTACCTATATCCGCGCCTGCACGAATCCTGGAAGAACCTCACCGAAATCCATTGGGGCTGGGTCGCCGCCTGCATCCTCATGCAGGCGGTTTCCATGTCCGGATTCGGTCGCATCCAGAAACAGCTCCTGCACGCCGGCGGCGTGGAGGTGAGTCAGCGCAAGTCGGTGTCGGTGGTGTACGGCTCCACCGGCATGTCGCTGACCTTGCCCGCCGGTCAGGTGTTCTCGACCGCCTTCACCTACCGCCAGACCCGGCGCTGGGGCGCGAGCCCGATCGTGGCGTCCTGGCAGCTGGTGATGTCGGGCGTGGTGGCGGCGGCGGGGCTGGCGCTACTGGGCCTGTTCGGCACGGTGCTGGCCGGGGACCGGGTGGGTCCGGTCAAGGTGATCCTGACGTTGGGCACGGTCGCGCTGCTGATCTGGGCGGTGAACTACGTGTCCCGGCACCCGGACGGGGTGCAGGGCCTGCTGCAGCGAATCCTGCACCTGGTCAACCGGATCAGACGCAGACCCGCGGACGACGGCATGGACAAGATCGAGGAGATCATGTCCCAGCTGGAATCGGTGGACCTGGGCAAACGCGATGGCGCGTGGGTGGCGGCCTGGGCGCTGGTACACCGGCTCGCCGACGTCGCCTGCCTGGGATTCGCCTGCTACGCGGTGGGCGCGGACCCGCGCTGGGCGGCGCTCATGCTGGCTTTCGCGGCCGGAAAGGCCGTGGGCACCATTCCTTTGGCGCCGGGCGGCATCGTCTACGTGGACGCCACCCTCATCTACTCGCTGACCGCCGCGGCCGGGCTGCCCGCCGCGCAGGCCGTGGCCGCCGCCTTCCTCTATCGGCTGGTGAGCTTCATTCTGGTGGCGATCGTCGGCTGGATCGTCTTCCTGTTCCTGTTCCGCAAGCCGCAGGCCGGCGACGCCGAACTGGAGAAGGAGTTCGAGGAGCGCCGACTCCCCCGCCTGCCCGGGCCTTCAGCGGACAGCTGAGTGCCGTCACCTGCATCGCGTCCGTGCCTCGGTTACGAGCCGAAACAATTCCGGGCGTACCCGGTGAGTTACCCCGAACGGCACGAAACCAGTTGTTGCCTGGGCAGTCGAAGAATGACCGTGCGCGACTGACCAGGCAAGGCGCGACGTCGCTGCACAGGTGCATGCGAGCCGCCGATACGCTTGCCGCGTGAAGAAACTCGTGCCCTTCGTCGTGGATATCACCCTGGTGATCGTGTTCTGCGTGATCGGGCGGCGCAGTCACGACGAGGCGATCCTCGCGGGCCTGCTGCGCACGTTCTGGCCGTTCGGCACCGGGCTGCTGCTGGGCTGGGTGCTGTCGGCGGCGGTGGCGGCGGGCCGGGAAGGCGTCTCGGCGGCACGGCGTTTCGACGCCCGCGCGGTGTGGCCGACCGGTGTGATCGTGTGGCTGAGCACGCTGGCGGGCGGCATGCTGCTGCGCGCGGTGTCGGGTCAGGGTGTCGCAGTGAGCTTCGTGATCGTGGCCGCGACCTTCCTGGGTCTGTTCCTGGTCGGCTGGCGCGCGGCCGCGCAGGCGCTGTCCTCTCGCTGAACCGCCGCTAGTCCGGGGTGGCCAGCGACTGCAACAGCCGGGCGGCCACCCGCGCGGTGAGGTCGCTGCTGTCGGGATCATCGATGTGAATGGCGAAGGCCAGATCCCCGAGGGTCGCGACCAGCCACCCGTTGTTGCCGGTGGTGGCGCTGTAGACCTGGACATCGCGATACCGGCCGAGGGCGGCCATCTCCGGCGCGCCGCCGCCGTCGTGCAGCATGGCGCGCAACCGGTCGGTGGCCTCCGGCGGCAACGCGGGCAGGTCGGCTTCGGTGGTGGCGGGCTGGCCGATGGCGATCATCGGCTTGGGCACCTGCCCGCGCGCGACCGCGGCCGCGGCGATGGCCATGCCCCAGGGGCTCGCCATCAGCGAGTCGGCGGCGCCGCCGCGGCCGACGTTCTCGGCGGTGTTCTTGCCGGTGGGCAGGCGGCCGGTGGTCTCGTCGAGGCCGGGCACCCGGAAGTCGATGCCGATGCCGAGCAGGCTGGCCGCGTCGGCGGCATCGCCGACCGAGACATCCTGCGGTGCTTTGTGTTTGGTGACAGCGGCGACATTCTTGAACAGCTCGATCATGCCGCCGACCGGGTACAGCCCGGTGAACGCGATATTGCCGCGCTCACTGGCCTGACTGTTCTGGGCGACCGCGACCAGGGCCCCGCTGGAGGGCTGGATGGCCACGATGGAGGTGGGCGAGCCGGTGCTCACCGCGGCGTCCTCAGCGGCGCGCTGCAGGTGCTGGTCCATGGTTCCCGGGACGTCGGGTCCGGGCGGGCCCTGTTCCCCGGCGAGCTGGGTGACCATGGCCCCGTTGGGCTCGAACAGCTGCACGCCCCAGCCGGAGTGGCGGTCGCGGTTCTCGTCCCACACCTTGGTGAGCGCGTCGAGCATGGGCGACCACACCCGGCGGTCGGCGGAGATGAGCTTGGGCTGCTTCTCCAGCACCACGCCCGGGATCGGGGCCATGCGGGGTTCGAGGATGGCGAAGTCGCCGTCGCGCAGGTTGACCGCGGTGATGGGTTTGCCCTGCGCGGCCGAAAGCTGTTGCATCAGGGCCGGTCCGTCGATGAGCGGGGCGACCGGTGCGATGGCGGCGGCGAGCGCGTTGGTGGAGGCGACCGGGTCGGTGATCTTGGCCGGGTCCAGCTTGACCACATTGATGGTCTGCTCGGTCATGAGCGGCTGGCCGACGATGTCGTTCACCCGCGGGGAGGGCTGGGCTTCGGTGCGGACCAGTTTGGCGGTCCGCTTGGCGTCGAGCTGCGGCATGACCAGGGCGGGATCCCACGAGATGCGCCAGCCCACACTGAGTTTGCGGACGGTGCCGTTGAGGTCGTACTTCCAGTTCCGGTTCTCGCCGAAGTTCCAGGCGCCGGTCATGGAGAAGAGGCCTGTCGTACCGTCCAGTTTGATGAACTGGGTGACGCGGTACTCGGGCTTACCCGGTCCCAGGCCCTCGAAGACTTGCTTCAGCGTTGCCGAGGCGCCCGCCGGATAGGAGGTCAGTCGCGACGCTCCGTCATAGTCCTTCTTGTCGATCAGCGAGGTGAACTGATCGACCACATTCTCCGCGCCCGTCGATTTGTCCCGAAACCCACACGACCCCATCGCGATCGCGACGGCCGCCACACCCGCGAGTGCGATAGCACCCCGAACTCGGAAGCGGCGGGATCCCCACACATCCATATCGCCCACTCTTCACTCTGGCCACATCAGCATCAGGTCCACGGTACCGCGCTCCGAACGCCGCGGCGCCACCTTCTCCACCAGGTGCGCACGTACTGAGCATCACCATAGTGCCGAAATCCTTCAGTAGGGACCAGTTACATGATCACCGGTCGGTTACAGCACTGGCGTATTCGGGACTCGGCAGACCGTTCGGTTCTCACTGGTGACAGCCCCGCGCGCGATTCGTGACCATGCCTCGAGACCCCGTTCTCCCAGAGCGGAACCCGTGCACCCGATTTCGACGTAACGTTGTAATCAGCATTACAACTCCATGCCATAAGTGAGTGTGACCAACATGAGACACGGACATCGTGGACCCGGCTTCGGACGTACCGGCGGTTGGCAGCAGGCCGACCTCCCCGACGTCTCGGACGCCCCCGACTGGTTCGCTGGCAGATTGCCAGCCGACTGGTTCACCGGTCCCGCAACCCTCGAGGTCGATCGCGACGAAATCGTCGTCCTCGGCGAACTCCCCCTCCCCCCAGCCGAATCCACCCCCGCCGCCGAACCCGGCGCGGACGCCCCCGACACCGACGCGGCCCCGGCCGGCGTCCCGCAGGCCACCCGCGAGGGCCTGCTCGCCCGCTTCCGGGAGTCCACCCGGCCCGCCCGCATGCAGATCGCCCAGGAGGCGCAGGCCCGCTACGGCCGCAATGTCGCCTGGGGCGTGCTCGTCGACGGCGAGCGAATCATGTTCACGCATCTGGCCGTGCCGGTCATGACCCGATTGCGCCAGCCCGAGCGCAAGGTGCTCGACACCCTGGTCGACGCCGGGGTCGCCCGCTCCCGCTCCGACGCGCTGGCCTGGACGGTCAAGCTGGCCGGCAAGCACGCCGAGGAGTGGCTCGGGGAATTGCGCACGGCCATGCGCAAAGTCGACGACCTGCGGACGGAAGGACCGCGCGGCCTGTGATCGCCCGACCGGCCGATAGAGTGGGCGCATGCCTGCTACCGGCCCGATCCTGGTGCTCAACGGCCCCAATCTGAACATGCTGGGCACCCGTCAGCCCGAGGTGTACGGGGCCGACACGCTCGACGATGTGGTCGAACTGTGCCGCAAGACCGCGGCGCGGTTCGATCGCGAGATCGTGGCGTTCCAGTCCAATCACGAGGGCGCGCTGATCGATCGCATCCACGCCGCCCGCGGTGTGGAGTCCGGCATCGTCATCAATCCGGGCGGGCTCACCCACACCTCGGTGGCGCTGCGGGACGCGCTGGTGATCCCGGAGGTGCCGATCGTGGAGGTGCACATCAGCAATGTGCACGCCCGCGAGGAGTTCCGGCACCACTCGTTCGTGTCCCCGATCGCGACCGCGGTGATCGCGGGCATGGGCATCCAGGGCTACGCGGCGGCCGTCGAGTTCCTCAGCACGCGCTGACCGGTTCCGCGCCCGCGCCGACCGGTGCGGATCCTTCGCAGAAGGGCCCGGATCTTCCTGGCGACACCTGGAAACCGTCGCGGTGCTGGGCGTGTGGGCGGTCGCGGGCGTCCTGATCGCGCCGATGGTGCTGCGCCGCATGGCCCGCCGCGAATCCGGTGCGGCCGTGGCGGCCCGCCGCGAGAGGGCCATGGCGCGTGCCTACTGACAGCGAGGTCATCTACCACCGGATCGCCATGCTGCGGGCCGAGCGCGGGATCTCGCGGCGGGAACTGGCCCGGGGCCCTGGGCGCGCACTACCAGACGGTCGGCCTTCTGGAGCGCGGCGAGTACAGCCCGAGCCTGCAGCTGGCGACCTACTTCGAGGTGCCGGTGGAGGTCATCTTCTCCACCGCCCCGTCCCCGCGCATCGGCTCCGAAACGGCCTGAGCCATCAGCTCATAGGTCGACACCGGGCTCCCGGCCGCCAGGCTGGCGGCCACCGCCCGGCGCCAGAACGCCTGGGCGGTGTGCGAGAGCGTGGCGTCCACGCCGGCCTCCTCGCTGGCGTCGATGACGTGCTGCGCGCCCGCGTCCATCATGCGCAGACCCGCCAGATCGGCCCAGCCGCCGCTCGCGTTCCGCACCGAGAACTGCTCCATGAAGTACGGGAAGGCGGCATTGGAGCGCACCGCGAACGGCACGAACTGCGCGATGTCGTGGCCCGCCCGGGCGATCATGGCCGTGGCCTGGTCGAAAGCCAGCAGCCAGGGATGGAAGATGGTGAGCAGGCCCTGGTAGAAGACCTGGGCCAGACCGTCATCCACGCCCAGGTACTCCGGTGGGCTGAGCGGGCGCAGCAGCTCGGCGTGCGCGTCGAAGACCGCGCGCGGGCCGCTGTAGAAGATGTACGACGCCGGGTGCTCGATATTGTTGCCCGCCGACATGACGCCACCGGACAGGAATTCGGCGCCGTGCTCCCGCACCCACGCCGCGCCCCGGCGCGCCTGCTCGGGCGAATCCGAGGACAGGTTGGCGACCACCTTGCCGCGCAGGCGATCCGCGACCGGGCCGAGAACGTCGTACATGGCGGCGTAGTGGGTGAGGCTGAGCACCACCACCTCGTTGGCGTCGAGCGCCTCGGCGACGGTGCCCGCGCGCTTCGCCCCGAGCTCGACCATGGCGTCCGCCTTCTCGGGGCTGCGGTTCCACACCGTCACCTCGACCCCGGCCTTCAGGAAGGCCTTCACCATGGCCCGGCCCATCGGGCCCAGGCCGATGACGGTGACGGAATTGCGCTGATCGGACATGCTGTACCCCTTCGATTTCGGCTGTTCTGCGGTGGCGCGCCGGAATCGATGGTGGTCCGGGATCGGTAGCCTCGGGAAGACCGCACTCGCGGGTGCGGTTGCTTACCCGGAGGTTGGCAATCTGGTCAGGAGGGCGCGATGAGTACCGGCGGTGACGGGGATCACGAGGTGTGCGGCATGTCCATCGCCATCGGCGCGGTCGGCGGCAAATGGAAACTGCACCTGATGTGGGTGCTGGCCGAGGGCACCCAGCGCTTCGGGCAGATCCGGCAGCTGCTGACCGGCGTGAGCGAGAAGGTGCTCACCGAGAACCTGCGGCAGATGGAGGCGAGCGGGCTGGTGCACCGGGAGATCTTCCCGGAAATCCCACCGCGCGTGGAGTATTCGCTCACCGAACTGGGCCAGGAGCTGAGCGCGGCGCTGCGACCGCTGGAGGAGTGGGGCGACCGCAATCGGAACCGGATTCCCGGCCGCGCGCTCACCCCGTCCGCCTAGGCTCCGCCGATCCGCTCACCGATCCGTTCCAGCAGGTCCGCGGCGTCCGCCATGCTGCGGGCCGGGTCGGACTCCAGTTCCGACAGGGCGTAGGCCGCCTCGAATCCGGCGTCCCGCACCTGGTCCGGGGTCAGTCGCACCCGGCCCGCGACCGCGATGACCGGCAGGTCGGCCGCCCGGGCCGCGCGGCAGACTCCGATCGGGGCCTTGCCGGACAGACTCTGCGCGTCCAGCGAGCCCTCCCCCGTGACGACCAGGTCGGCGTCCTTCAGCTGGGCCGGGAAGTCGATGAGGTCGAGGATCAACTCGATGCCGGGGCGCAGCCGCGCGCCGAGGGCGGCGAGCGCCCCGAATCCGGCGCCGCCCGCCGCGCCCGCGCCCGCGCGGTCCGCCCATTCCGGCCCGAGCACGGCGGCCCAATTCTTCAGTGCCGCTTCGAGAGTGGCGACCTGCTCCGGGTTCGCGCCCTTCTGCGGGGCGTAGATGGCGGCCGCGCCGTCGGGACCGAGCAGCGGGTTGTCCACATCGCTGGCCAGGGTCACGGTCGCATCGGCCAGTCCGGGATGCAGATCGCCGCGGTCCACCCGCACGGCGCGCGCGAGCGCCGCTCCCCCGCAGGGCAATTCGTTGCCGTCGACGTCGAGGATGCGCAGGCCGAGAGCTTGCAGCAGGCCCGCGCCGCCGTCGGTGGAGGCGCTGCCGCCCAATCCGAGCACGATGTCGCGCGCACCCCGGTCGAGCGCGTCGCCGATCACGTCACCCACACCGTAGGTGCTGGCGTGCAGGGGATCCGGTTGCCCGTCCGGCAGTTTCGCGAACCCGCTCACCGCGGCCAGCTCCACCACGGCGGTGCGCCCGCGCACCGCGTAGAAGGTGGTCACCGGTGCGAGGGTGGGCCCGAAGCTCTCGACCTCGACCCGCTCCCAGCCCGCCGCCACGAAGGCGTCCACGGTCCCGTCGCCGCCGTCGGCCACCGGTGAGCGCCGCACCTCGGCGCCCGGGTCGGCGCGGGTGATTCCCGCCGCGAGTGCGTCCGCCACCTGCGCGGCGGTCAGTGAGCCCTTGAATTTGTCCGGGGCGAGCAGCACCCGGCGCGGCCGTGGGTCCGTCATGCGTCAAGTGTGATCGCTGCGCCGGAAAGCGACACGCCAGGCGGCATGGTTCGGTCAAACGGACAAATTGCCAGGGCCGGGGAACTAGCGTCGCACGCATGCCGAGTCAGTCGATCGAGGTCCGTAAGAACTCCGCGCTGGAGCGGTTCGAGTTGTACATCGGCGATTACCTCGCCGGCGTCGCGGCGTATCAGGACACCGCCAATGAGCGGGCCTTCGTGCACACCGAGATATATCCCCAGTTCGAGGGGCAGGGCTACGGGCGCAAGCTGGTGCAGGGCGCGCTCGATCAGACCCGGGACGCGGGGTTCGGGATCCTGCCGCTGTGCCCGATGGTGCACCACTTCGTCGAATCCCGGCCCGAATACCTGGCTTTGGTGCCGCACTGGTCCCGGGAACGGCTCAACCTGCCGCAGCACTGACGCCTAGTACGCCTTCACCGCTCCGTCCAGCGCGACCTGCAGCTCGTCGCGGACCACCCGGGTGATCTCGGCGGGTTTGGCGGGCAGCTCGGCGACCGGCACCCCGAAGTAGAAGCTGGCCGAGTACGCCTCCTCCTTGGTGGGCTCCACCGCCGGATCAAGGCGCGGTCCGTAGCTGAGCCCGAGGCTCACCAGCGCGGGTTCGGCGCCGAGCTTCTTGGCCCGGAAGGCGATGTGCCCGATGCCGCTTCCGATGGTCTGCACCTGGGTGGGGTCGACATCGTTGCAGGTCCCCTCCGGGAACACCGCGATCCCGTCCCCGCGGGCCATGCGGTCGGCGCAGATGTCGATCATGCGCTGTCCGGCCGCGTTGACCGCGCGCAGCCCGTGGTCCTTGCCGCGGAAGACCGGGATCCCGCCCATCATGTCGATGCGTTCGCGCAGCTCGGGCTCGGTGAACAGCTCGTCCTTGGCCAGCACCCGGGTGCGCCCGATGACCGGCCGCATGGCGCTGCGCCAGGCCGCGGCGGCGACCGTGTACGGATCCAGCTGGGAGAGGTGGTTCACCGCGATGAGCAGCGGACGCCGCTGGGAGATCAACTCGCGCAACTTCTCCCGCGCCCCGGCCGCGTAGGTGATACGGGGCCGGTAGCGACGACCGAGCAGCCAGTAGGCCGCCTTCGCCTTCAGCGCGTTCTGCTGGTGATCGCGGTAGAAGTCGTACACGGTATCGGCGTTCTCGAGGATGACCTCGGGGCGTTCCATACCGATCACCCTAATCACGCGCCCACTAGGACAGCCACCCAGAGGTTCGCGACCGGAGCGAAGCGGAGGGCAATTTATCTCGGCAATTGCCGTGTCTCAGTGCGATGATGGCTGAGTGGCACGTGCAGAGGAACACGGTGACCGATCTCGACGCGAATTCCGGCATGAGGACCAGGTGGTTCGGCCAGGAACTCTGCTGGTGTCGGCAACCGATCTGACCGAGCCGTCCTTCCGGCGCTCGGTGGTCTACATCCTCGAGCACAATGACGGCGGCACCTGGGGCGTGGTGCTCAACAAGCCCAGCGACACCGCCCTGCACGATGTGCTCCCCAACTGGTCCGAACTCGCCGCCGGACCGCGCGCCCTCTACATCGGCGGCCCCGTGAAACGCGATGCGGCACTCTGCCTGGCCACCATCAAGGTGGGCGCGTCCATCGCCGGGGTGGCCGGCGTGCGGCGGGTCGACGGCCGGGTGGCCCTGGTGGACCTGGATTCCGACCCCGACCAGATCGAAGGTCTGGTCGACGGCATCCGGGTCTTCGCGGGCTACGCCGGCTGGACCTTCGGCCAGCTGCAAGGCGAACTGGACCGCGGCGACTGGATCGTCCTCTCGGCCCTGCCCACCGACCCTCTGGCCGGCCGCGTCGACCTCTGGGCCCACGTCCTGCGCCGCCAACCCCTCCCCCTCGCCCTCCTCGCCACGCACCCGATCGAACTGGAACGCAACTAGGATCGTGGATCCGGTATGGCACACACTGCCGTCCTGAACGCGACAACTGATCTGGTGACCTATGGGTAACTCACCGGGTACACCCAGAACTCGACCAGCTTCACACCGCCGGTCCGGTGCGCGACCGATGTGGCACCCGGCCGTCGGCAAGAGTCGCGGAGAGGCGGGTTAGCGGGATGCCGGAGGACCAGGCCGCCTTGCTCCGTGCGCTGTACGAGGAGCACGCGGGGGCACTGTGGCGCTACACCTACGGGTTGGTCGGGGATCCGGGCCGGGCCGAGGACATCGTGCAGGAGACCCTGCTGCGCGCCTGGCAGCGGCCCCACGTGCTGGATCAGTCCACCAGTTCCGCGCGGGCGTGGCTGTTCACGGTCGCCCGTAACCTGGCGGTGGACGAGCATCGCAGCGCGCGCAGCCGGCGCGAGTTCCGCACCGATCACCCGCCGGAGGTGCCCGAACCGGACAAGACCGATCGAGCGCTGGACGGCTGGCTGGTGGCGGACGCGCTGGCGCGGCTGAGCGTCGATCACCGCGAGGTCATCGTCCGCGCCTACTACCGGGGTCTGTCCACACATCAGATCGCGGGGGAACTGGAGATCCCGGAGGGCACGGTCAAGTCGCGCATGCACTACGGCATGCGGGCGTTGCGATTGGCGCTGCAGGAGATGGGGGTGACGAGATGACCGAAAGCCATGAGCTGTGCGATGGCTACACCACGTGGGATGGCGCGTATGTGCTCGGCGCTCTCGCCCGGGACGACCGCCGCGAGTACGAGGAGCATCTGACCGGATGCGAGTCCTGCCGCGCGGCCGTGTCGAAACTGGCGGGACTGCCCGGCCTGCTGGCCCTGGTGGACCCGGAGACCGCGCTGTCGATTGCGGCGCAAGAGGATCCGTCCGCGAGCGTGCCGCCGCCGCCCGAACGCCTGCTGCCCACCCTGGCGGACCGGGCGCTGGCGAGTCGCCGGCGCGGCCGCCGGTGGTCGATCGGCGCGGCGGTGGCCGCGGCGGCCGCGGCGGTAGCGATCGCGGTGCCGGTGACCGCCACCGTCGCACGGTCCGGCCGTCCGGCGGTGGTGCAGCAGGTGGTGGCGCAGGGACCGCTGAAGCCGCAGACCGACACCCCGATCCAGGCCACCTTCAAGGTGGTGTCGATCAACGGCCAGAGCCGGGTGGACATGTGGTGCTCCTACCCGCCGTCCGACGAGAAGGATGAGGTGTACGGGTGGACGCTGTCGATGTGGGTGACCCGCGATGACGGCGTGCAGTCCAAACTCGCCGAGTGGACGGTCAAGTCGGGCCAGAGCCTGACCCTGGACGGCACCGCGTCGGCCTCGCCGGAACAGTTGAAGACGGTGGAGATCCGCAACCTGTCCGGCAAGATCCTGCTGGCGGCCGGGCTCTAGGCGGTCTTGCGACGGAAAGTCGTGGTGGCCCAGAAGTATCCGGCGACGGTGATCACCACGCACCAGCCGACGGCGAGCGCCCCATTGTGCCCACCATCAGCCCGAGCAGCGCGAACGCCGCCAGCCATTCCGGTCCCGCGGGCTCCACCCGCGCCGCGTCCAGCCGGTCGAGCACCTCACGGACCGAGCGCACCGCGCCGTCGCTCGGAACGGCCGGCGTGAGATCACCGTTGACCTGCGCCGCATCGCCGAACAACTGTGCGGCGGAGTCGAATTCACCGCGTTCGAGGAAGTCGAGCCGGATGTATCCGCCCGGCACCATGCGCTCGAGCTATCCGCCGTGCCCTCGGCCACCAGCCGCCCCTGATGCAGCACGGCGATTCGGTCGGTTAGTTGATCGGCTTCTTCGAGGTACTGGGTGGTGAGGAAGATGGTGAGGCTCGCGGTCAAGGTTGTCGGTTACAGCTGTTCGGTTGTGCTATCGGGATTGTCGGATCAGATGTCGAGGTCCTCGACGTTCGGATGTTCGGTGGCGTCGATGACGCGGGCGTAGAGCCGATCCGGGATCGTGCCCTTCAACTCCCGCACGGTGTCGAAGACCTCGAGGGTGAAGTCCCCCCAATTCTGTTCCCCCACACCGAGGAAGCGCCGCCACTGCCGCCAGTCCTTGAGGATGTTGGTGTCGGCCGGGAACTCCGACCAGTTGGAGAAGTGGCTGTGTACCGCGAACGCGCCTTTGCGTGTGCGGTACACCCGGATGTCCTCGATGCGCTCATTGGTCACCTGGTGCCAGTCGGTCAGCAGGGTGGCGGAGAATCGAACCTGTCGGATCCCGTCCTTGCCGACCTTGAGGACCACCTCGTCGTAGCCCTGCTGGCGGCCCTCCTCGAGCTCGATGAAGCGCCGCAACGCCGTCACGATCGCCCCCGAAAGATTGCCCCCGACCAGCTCCTGAGCCCGCTGAAAGAGTGTGAGGTCGTCATCGGAAACGTAGATCGTCTTGTTCGGCATGACCGAACTATACGTAGACGTATACATACACGGCAAGGTTCCGGTTCGAGAAACGCCGGAAGTCGAGCAGCAGCATTGAACCGCTGACTACCCGGATTTCGTATCCCGAGTCAGCGGTACTCGGTCACCGGTGGCGACCACCGAAAGGAATCGCCCATGCATAGCGGTACACGGGTCGCGGACCGGCTGGTCCAGGCGATCTCGACGCTGGGCGTCCGGCACCTGTTCGGGGTCGGCGGCGCGAATATCGAGGATCTGTACGACGCGGCCTACGAACAGCGCGGCCTGATCACCGCGGTGGTCGCCACGCACGAGTTCGGCGCGGCCACCATGGCCGACGGCTACGCGCGCTCCACCTCGGGCCTCGGGGTGGTCTGCGCGACCTCCGGCGGCGGGGCCGTGAACCTGGTCGCGGGACTCGCCGAATCCTTCGCCTCCCGGGTGCCGGTACTGGCCCTGATCGGCCAGTCCCCGACCGCGTTGGAGGGCAAGGGCGCGTTCCAGGACTCCAGCGGGCAGGCGGGCAGCTTCGACGCGGTCGCGCTGTACTCGCCGATCTCGCGGTACTGCGCGCGCGTGGAGGCCCCCGCCGACCTGCCCGCGCACCTCGCCCGCGCCGTCACCGCCGCCCGCCGCGGCGGCCCCGCGGTGCTGTTGCTGCCCAAGGACATTCAGCAGGCCGACCTGGTCACGTCGGATTTCGTGCCGCCCCCGCGCGCCTACCGCCGGGAGATCGAGAGCCTGTGGCGAGTGGTGCACATCGTGCGCGGCGCCCGGGCCCTCGGCAAGATCGTGATCATCGCCGGGGACCAGGTGGCCCGCGACGACGCCCGTGACGAACTGGCCCGCTTCGCCGCCCGGCTGGACGCGGCCGTCGGGGTCGCGCCCGATGCCAAGGACGTCTACCACCACGCCGACCCGGGGTTCTGCGGCGTCTCCGGCAGCATGGGCAATCCGGAACTGCTGGACGCGCTGCAGGGCGCCGCCCTGTGCCTGTTGATCGGCACCCGCATGCCGGTCACCGCGCGGGCGGGCATGGAGGACGCGCTGGCGGCCGTGCCGCTGGCGAGCGTCGGCGCGCTGCCGCCGTTCCTGCCCACCGCCCACGCGCACAGTAACTATCTGGCCAAGACACTCGACGAGCTGATCGCCGAATTGGATTCCGGCTCGGCCGAGGACACGGCCCGGATCATTCCGCTGCGACCGCACCCGCACCGCGAGCCCGCCCTCACGCCGCTGCCCGTCCCGCCCGCACACGGTCCCGGACTGCGGTATCGCGAGGTGGTCGAGATCATCAACGACGCGCTGCCGCCGGGCGCGGACGTATTCGCCGACGCGGGCAATACCGGTGCGGCCGTGGTGCATCACCTGCGGCTGCCGCGCGGCGGCCGGTTCACGGTGGCGCTCGGCATGGGCGGCATGGGGTACGCGTTCGGGGCCGGTATCGGATCGGCGTTCGCCCGCCACCGCCGCCCCGACGGCGGTCCGCGGCGCACCTTCGTGATCGCCGGGGACGGGGCGTTCTTCATGCACGGCATGGAGATTCACACCGCCGTCGAGCACCGGCTGCCGATCACCTTCGTCGTCCTCAACAACAACGCGCACGCCATGTGCGTCACGCGTGAACAGCTGTACTACGGGGATCGGTACAGCTTCAACCGATTTCGTCCCGCGTATCCGGGCGCGGGGATGGCCGCCATGTTCCCGGATCTGTGCACCCACGCACCGGAGAACCGGGCCGAGCTCGCCGCGGCACTGCGGCACTGCCTCGACCGCCCGGGTCCGTCGTTCGTCGCGATCGACTGCGATCCCGACGAAATCCCGCCGTTCACACCGTTCCTGACGCCACCCAGGAGGTAATCCGTGACCACCAGCGCCCTGCCCGCCCTCAGTGACATTCCGGGCGGAGTCGTGCCCGGCGTGCTGCGGATCGAGAACTCCGATCGCGACGCCACCACCCCGATCATCCTGGACATGCTCCGCTCGGTGTATCCCCACGACCAGATCTTCGGCGACTTCTGCCCGGTGCAGGGCTATATCGACGCCCCGCCCCGCGACCTGTACGAGTACCTCGCCGACACCCGGTGCCTGGAGGAGTGGACCTACAGCCTGCGCGGATTCACCGAGACCGAGGAACCCGGACTGTGGGAGTCCTACGACCGGATGGGCGACAGCACCCGGATCTACACCCGCACGGTGGCCAATCCCGAAGCCATGACCGTGGACTACCACTGCGCCTGGGATCAGCGCGAACACCTGTGGATGGTCTATCTGATGCGGGTGGTCGACGCCCAGGTGGTGTTCGACAAGCCGGGCTCGGTGGTGTTGTGGACGAACTGCCATCACCCGTTCTACGACGAGAACCCCTACAAGGACACCGCGCCGGACAAGCGCAAGGTGTGGGTGGGCGATTTCTGGGAGATGTTCTCCGCCGGGCACCAATTGGAGCTCGACAACCTACGGGTCATCGCGGAGTACCGGGCCTCGCACGGACTGCCCATCAAGCCCGCCTGGATGAAGTGAGGATGCGCCATGGACTTCACCGATCCCGCCCTGCGGATGCCGCCGGCGGTCAGTCTGGTCGATGTCGCCGGGTACCTGCCCGGCGATCCGGTCGGCACCGAGTACTTCACGCAGTTCTCACGCTCGGACCGGATGGCCAAGAACGTCATGTTCCGCGCTCCCCAGGGTCGTCACCATGTGGGCCGCGACGAGACCGCCGTGGACATGGTCGAGCAGGCCGTCGCCCCGCTCATCGAACGCCATGGCGCACCGGAGATCTCGAACATCGACGTGCTGCTCACCCACACCCAGCTGCCCGACAATCCCGTGCTGGGGGCGGGACCGGAGGTGGCGCGGCGGCTGAACATGAAGCCGCGCTGGGTCTTCGACATCCACAACGGCGGCTGTGCGGCGTTCGTGCACATGATGTGGACCGCCCGCATGATCCTGCAGACCACCGACGCGCGCACCGCGCTGATCGCCTGCACCCAGAACTGCGCGGGCCCGGTGTTCACCCAGCCCGATATCCGCGGGCTCGCGCAGGCCCCCGTCCCCGGGGACGGCTGCGGGGTCGGGCTGCTGGTGAAGAACAGCTCCGCGCCCATTCTCGACATCGAATGCCGCACCTATCCGGAGTTCGCGGGCGATATGGAATTCAGCACCAATGGCGACCGCAAGTACTGGGAGCCGGGCGAGGGCCAGGGCTGCGTCAGCTTCACCGAATCCAAAGTGGCCAAGGTGATGACGCGCGGCAATCGGCTGGTGCCGGAGGTCGCGCAGGCGGTGTGCAAGCGGATCGGCGTGAAGTCCAGCGATCTCGACACCTTCGTCACCAACCAGCCCAACCGGCTGTTCCTGCGCAACTGGAACGAGGCCATGGAACTGCCGCCCGAACGGCATCCCGACACCTTCGACAGCTGCGGAAACCTGTTCGCCGCGGGCATTCCGGTGACCCTCGACGCCGAGAACCGGGCGGGGCGGCTGCGCAATGGCTCGGTGGTGCTGATGGCCGCCTTCGCGCACGCGGGTGACTTCGCGGGAGCCGCCGCCGTGCGCTGGGGAGCCGCCCGATGACGCGCCCGGTGCCGTGGCCGACGGGGCTGCGCGGCGACTCGGGCGCCGTCCGCTACGACCTGAGTCTGAGCGAGAATCCGTTTCCGCCATTGCCTTCCGTCATCGCCGCGATCGACACCAGTCTCGGCGGGGTCAACCGGTACCCGGAATTCCTGCCGCAGCGGCTGCCCCGGCTGATCGGCGAGCACCTCGGGGTGGACGCCGACCGGATCGTGGTGGGGACGGGCGCGACCGGGGTCGCCATGCAGATCATGCAGACCCTCACCCGCCGCGGATCCGAATTCGTCTACGCCACACCGACCTTCGACGGCTATCCGATCATGGCGAACATGGTGGGACTGCGGCCGGTGGCGGTGCCGCTGGACGCCAACGGCCGCCAGGACCTGTGGGGCATGGCGCGCGCGGTCGGCGACCGCACCGGACTGATCGCGGTGTGCCGCCCGCACAATCCGACCGGCACCGTGGTCGGGGCCAGCGAACTGAAGGCGTTCCTGTGCTCGATCCCGGCCCGGGTGCCGGTGATCCTGGACGAGGCGTACGTCGAATTCCTCGGCGCGGCCGACGCACTGGACCCGCTCGAACTTATCCACAGGCATCCCAATGTGCTGGTCCTGCGCACTTTCTCCAAGGCGTACGGGCTGGCCGGGCTGCGGATCGGCTACGCCTTCGGCGCGCCGGATCCGTTGCGGCGGGTGCGGCGGGTGCAACTGCCGTTCGGGGTGCCCGGCCCGGCGGTGGCGGCGGTGCGCGCGTCCTACGCCGCGGAAGCCGAACTGGGCGAACGGATTCTGCGCATCACCACCGAACGCGAGCTGCTCCGGATCGACCTGCGCCGCGCGGGCATCCGGGTGCCGCGCTCGAGCGCCAACTTCCTGTACCTGCCCGGCCGCGACATCGCGCCCGCGCTGGCCCGGGCCGGGATCGCGGCCAAGCGCTACCCGGACGGCAGCGCCCGCATCGCGGTGGGCGACCCGGGCGCGCACCGCGCCGTGCTGCACGCCCTGGCCGACCGGCCCTCCGCCGGACTGCACCGCGCGCTGCGGCGCGAGGACAGCCGGCTGCTCTCGCTCACGGCGCGGTACGAGCCCAGCGTCCTGCGAGGGCCGCACAGGTGATCAGCTGAATCTGGTGGAACATCATGAGCGGCAGCACGACCAGGCCCACCGAGTGACCGGCGAACAGCACCGTCGCCATGGGCAGCCCGGTGGCCAGGCTCTTCTTGGAACCGCAGAACACCACCACGATCCGGTCCGCGCGATCGAACCGCACCGCCTCGCCGAGGAAACCGGTGGCCGTCAGCACGATCGCCAGGATCACGCAGCACACCGCCGCCAGGCCCAGGATCCGCCACGGCGACATGGCGTGCCAGATGCCCTCCACCATGCCCGCGCTGAACGCGCTGTAGACCACCAGCAGGATGGACCCGCGATCCACCAGCTTGGTCGGCTCGGCGTAGCGGGACAGAAAGCCCTTCACCTTGGGCCGGATCAACTGGCCCACGAAGAACGGGACCAGCAGCTGCAACACGATGTCCACCACCGCGGACGGATCCACGCTCGCCTGTCCGGTGGTGTTCATGAGCAGGATCACCAGCGCGGGGGTCAGGAACACGCCCAGCAGGTTCGACACCGTGGCGCTCACGATCGCGCCCGCCACATTGCCCTTGGCGATGGAGGTGAACGCGATCGAGGACTGCACCGTCGACGGCACCAGGCACAGGAACAGCACACCGGTGTAGAGGTCGGGGGTGAGGATGTGCGGCACCAGCACCCGCGCGGCCAGGCCGATCAGCGGGAAGATGATGAACGTGCAGGCCAACACCGTCACGTGGAGTCGCCAGTGCTTGAGGCCCTCGATCGCCTCGTGCGGCGCCAGGCGGGTGCCGTAGAGCAGGAACAGCAGCGCGATGGCTATCTTCGTCAGCCAGTTCACGACCTCGGCGGCATCGCCCCGGGCCGGGAAGATGCTGGCCAGGACGACCATGCCGAGGATCGACAGAATGAACCCATCGATGTAGAACTTGCTGAGAAATCGCACCGGATCAGGCTAATCACCGAAAGTTTCCTCGGATGACCACCCCGCGGTCGCTCGGATAACACGGCACCCGCGCAGCCGCGATACTGGAGTTGATCGACTGTCACGACGACTCCCGAGGGGAATCGCCATGGTCCATGGGACCGTCACGGCCGCGGCCGCGACCAACACCTGGGGGATATCCGGCCCGGCCTTCCTCTTGTTCTATGTCATCGCCGGATTGCTGGCGATCGCTGCGGGATACGCGATCCGGGCGAGCGTGCTACGGCGGATCGACCCGGCCTGGCCGCCCGCCGGATCCCTGACGCCCAGTGAGACCGCCCTGCTCGTCGACGACCGGCGGCCGGTGCTGGCGGCGCTCGCACAGCTGCGCGGCCACGGGATCATCGATTCCAGCGGCAAACCGGTCCGGCCCTACAGCGCCGGCGAGGCCTCGGACCTGGATCAGATCTCCCGCACCCTGTGGGCGAGCCTGAGCCGGTCCGACCAGCTGAACATGACGTCGATGCTGGTCGCGACCGCCGGCGTCACCGATCGGATGCGCAAGGATCTCAGCTACCGCGGCTACCTCTTCGGCGACCAGCAGCGAAAAGCTCTGCGGACGGCCAGGTTTCCGCTCTTCGCCGTGCTGCTGCTCGGACTGGCCCGCCTGATCGCCGGTGTGGCGAGCCATCATTCGGTGGTCTTCCTGGTGATCGTCATGATCGTGCTGGACGTCGTCACCATCGTGGTGGGGCGCGCGCCGCGGCTGACCCGACGCGGCCGCGACACCATCGAGCAGGCCCGCAGCAACAACCTGCATCTGCGACCAGCCAACGCGCCCGCCTACGCGGCGTACGGCGCCGGTAGCGCCGCCCTCGCGGTCGCGCTCTACGGCTCGCTCGTGTTGTGGACCCTGGACCCGGCCCTCGCCGGGGCCGCCGATCTCGCGGCCGGAGCCAGTGGCGGCGGAAGCAGTTCGTGCGGCAGCGGATCCAGCTGCGGCACCAGCGACAGCGGAGGCGGCAGCAGTTGCGGAAGTAGCAGCAGCTGCGGCAGCAGCTGCGGCGGAGGAGGCTGCGGCGGATGACCGGATCACCGCTTCCCGAGGGCGCGCTGGGCATCGGCTGGCGGCGCGAGATCTGCGGCATGGTCGCCACGCTGGACGGCATCGGCTTCTGCGAGGTCATCGCGGAGACGTTGGCGCCGAACGGTTCCGGGCGCCGGCGCGGGCGGAGCGCCGGGGCAGTCGTGCCGGAGGAACTCGCCGCGTTGGCGGCGCGCGGGATACCGGCGGTGCCGCACGGTGTTTCGCTGTCCCTGGGCGGCGCGGAAGCGGTGGACGACCGGCGGGTCGCGCATCTGGCCGACTGCGCGCGGGCCCTGGGTTCGCCGCTGGTGAGCGAGCACATCGCCTTCGTGCGCGCGGGCGGACTGGAAGCCGGTCACCTGCTGCCGGTGCCGCGCACCCGGGAGGCGCTGGATGCCTTGGAGCGCAATATCTTCCGTGCGAGCAGGCAGCTGGATGTGCCGCTGGCGGTCGAGAACATCGCGGCGCTGTTCGAATGGCCGGACGCCGACTACACCGAGGCGGAGTTCCTACAGGAACTGGTCGAGCGCACCGGCGTCTATCTACTGCTCGATATCGCGAATGTCTATGCCAATGCCCGCAATACGTCACGTGACCCACTGACCGAGCTGTTGCGACTGCCCGCCGAACGGGTCGCCTACTGCCATGTGGCGGGCGGCCACGAGTCGGACGGACGCTACATCGACACGCATGTGCACAGCGTCCCCGCCGAGGTCCTGGACCTGGTCGCCGCGTTCGCCACCGGGCGATCGGTCCCGCTCATGCTGGAGCGCGACGGAAACTACCCGCCCGCAACCGAACTCGCCGCCGAACTGAACGCCATCGCCGCGGCGTCCGGCCGCGCGCCCGTCACCCTGCGCCCGGAGGCGATTCCGGCATGACCATCGAATCGGAGCGCGCCGCGGGCACCCTCGCCGAACAGCAGGCCGCGATCGTGCGCGCCCTGGTCGCCGGGGACAGTCCGCCGCCCGGCTTCGACACCGGCGACCTGGCGGCCACCGCCCACGGCCTGCTGCACAAGCGGGCCGACGAGGTGGCGCGGCGCTTCCCGGGACTGGCCGTCGCCGCCGGACCCGATTTCCGCGCCCGGTATCTGGCGTGGGCGCGCACCCGCCCGAAGACCAGCACCCCCGAGGACGCGGCCGCCTTCGCCGCATCGGCCGGCCTGCCCGACCCGCGCCCGCGCCGCGGCCTGCGGGCGCGACTGTTCGGCCGCGGTCGGCACTGACGCCGACCGGATCGGCAATGATGGATCGTGGTCTTCTCCAGGCGTGATCCGCGACATGGCTTCCGGCCCAATCCCGCACCGGCGACCGGGACGGCCAGTCGGGTGCTGTTCCGATTCGGTGTGGCGCGGTGGGAATTCGTGCTGCGCCGGACGATCCTCCAGCCGGGCGGCCGGACCGGCTGGCACTACCACGACGGAACCCTGTTCGTGCTGGTCACCGGTGGCGTGCTCGATCATCCGCGGGCGGATTGCACGCCCGTCACCGTGCGGCCGTGGCGAATCTTCCGGGAACCCAGCGGTGCCGCGCACGCGCATCTGGCACGCAATAGCGGCGGGCGGCCCGTCATGCTGACCGTGTTCTACGTGAATCCGAAGGGCAGCCCGCTCTCGCGGGGCATTCCGACCCCGCCCTGCGCGGGCGAACCCTCGGCGAGTGATCCGGCGCACTGAGGCATGCTGGGTTCATGATCGAGGTCGTCACCGTCAGCACCGAGCGGGAACTCGCCGACGCCTACGCCGTGCGGTTGAAGGTCTTCGTCGCCGAGCAGGGCGTGCCGGAGGAGATCGAGATCGACGAGCTAGACGAGGTCGCCGATCATTTCCTGGGACTGCTGGACGGCCGGCCCGCGGGGGCCGGGCGGCTCCTCGTGCGCGACGGGATCGGGATCCTCGGGCGGCTGGCCGTGCTGGCCGAGACCCGCGGCACCGGGCTCGGCGCGGCCCTGGTCCGGGCCATCGAGGAGCGGGCGCGGGCCCGCGGACTGGTCGCGATCGAACTGCACTCGCAGACCCACGCCACCGGCTTCTACGAGAAGCTGGGCTACCGGCAGTTCGGGGAGATCGGCATGGACGCGGGCATCCCGCACATCTGGATGCGGCGCTCGCTCACCGACTGAGTCAGGCGGTCTCGCAGGTGTCGCGCAGCGAGCACCCGCCGCAGGCGCTGCCGCACCCGCCGACCTTCTCCTCCGGGAACGCGTTCGCGATGGCCTTCTCCGCCGCCGCCGCGCCCGCACCCATGGTGAACAGGGCGATCACCACGGCGACCGCCGCGAGCACCAGGGCCGGGACGCCCCCGGACACCAGCGCCACCGCGCCGCTCGCCGCGAGCAGCAGACCCGCGACGATGGAGGTCGGCCCGGCCACCTTGTTGGCCAGCTCGAAGGCCTCCTCGGTCTTCAGCGCCGCGTCGGAGTGCACCCCGAAATAGCGGTTGCCGGGCAGGGTGCCGGTGAGTCCGAGCACACCCGTGACCACGGCCACAGCCGCGAGGACAAAGAGGATCAGCGCCAGGAAGAACACTCGGCTCACGGTACACGGGATCTGATTGCCCTCCGCTTCGCTCCGGGCGGGTTCGCGGCCCCTGGTCCCGATTCTTCCCTCCTCCGCTCCTCCGCTTCGCTCCCCCGCTCCAAGGCGGAGGTCTATCGAGCCGCAGTCCAGAATCGGGACGGCCGCGAACCTGTAGACGCGGTCACAAAGGCGGTTGCCGGGGCGGACCCCTTTTTGGGGCGTGGGGTGGGCGCGCTTTACCCTGGTGAGCGACCTTTATCGGGGATTGGCTGGACAGCGAAGGCAGGACCGTGCAGGACACCCGTGCAACCGAAACACCCACCGCGACCGCGGCGGGGGGCGGCGACGTTCCCGCACACCGCTACAACGCCGACCTCGCCGGCCGCGTCGAACGCAAGTGGCAGCGCAGCTGGGAGGAGCGCGGCACCTTCTTCGCGCCCAACCCGGTCGGCCCGCTGGCCGCCGGCGTTCCCGCCGACAAGCTGTTCATCCAGGACATGTTCCCGTACCCGTCGGGCGCGGGCCTGCACGTCGGACACCCGCTGGGCTACATCGCCACCGACGTGTTCGCCCGCTACCACCGCATGCACGGCCGGAACGTGCTGCACGCGCTGGGTTATGACGCCTTCGGCCTGCCCGCCGAGCAGTACGCGGTGCAGACCGGCGCGCACCCGCGCGACACCACCATGTCGAACATCGCGACCATGCAGCGGCAGCTGGACCGGCTGGGCCTGGGCCACGACCGCCGCCGGTCGTTCGCGACCACCGACCCCGAGTACTACAAGTGGACGCAGTGGATCTTCCTGCGCATCTACAACGCCTGGTACGACGAGGGCCTGAACAAGGCGCGCCCGATCACCGAGCTGATCGCCGAATTCGATTCCGGCAAGCGGTCTCCCGCCGACGGCCGGGCCTGGGCCGACCTGTCGCCGGTCGAGCGCAACGCCGTGGTCGACTCCTATCGCCTGGTGTACCAGACCGATTCGATGGTCAACTGGTGCCCGGGCCTGGGCACCGTGCTGTCCAACGAGGAGGTCACCGCCGACGGACGCTCCGAGCGCGGCAACTTCCCGGTGTTCCGCAAGCGCCTGTGGCAGTGGATGATGCGCATCACCGCCTACTCCGATCGCCTGGTCGACGACCTGGACGAGCTGGACTGGCCGGAGAACGTGAAGTCCATGCAGCGCAACTGGATCGGCCGCTCGCGGGGCGCGCAGGTCAAGTTCGAGGCCGGCTCGGACATCATCGAGGTCTTCACCACCCGCCCCGACACCCTGTTCGGCGCCACCTACGTGGTGGTCGCGCCCGAGCACGAGCTGGTGGACCGGCTGACCGGCACCACCTGGCCGTCCGGCACCGAGGCCCGCTGGACCTTCGGCAATGCCGACACCCCTGCCGAAGCCGTTGCGGCATACCGCAAGTCGATCGCGGCCAAGTCGGATCTGGAGCGCCAGGAGAACAAGGAGAAGACCGGCGTCTTCCTGGGCACCTACGCCACCAACCCGGTGAACGGCGCCCGCGTGCCGATCTTCATCGCCGACTACGTGCTGTCCGGCTACGGCACCGGCGCCATCATGGCCGTCCCCGGCCACGACCCGCGCGACTGGGAGTTCGCCACCGCCTTCGGGCTGCCCATCGTGGAAGTCGTGGCGGGCGGCGACATCTCGCAGGCCGCCTACACCGGTGACGGCACCCTGGTGAACTCCGGATACCTGGACGGCCTGGACATCGACACCGCCAAGGCCAAGGTGATCGCCCAGCTGGAGTCCGACGGCCACGGCAAGGGCACCGTTCAGTACAAGCTGCGCGACTGGCTGTTCGCCCGCCAGCGCTACTGGGGCGAGCCCTTCCCGATCGTCTACGACGAGGACGGCGCGCCGCACGCGCTGCCGGAATCCATGCTGCCGGTGACGCTGCCGGAGATGGAGGACTTCGCGCCGGTCACCTTCGACGCGGACGACGCCAGCTCCGAGCCGTCCCCGCCGCTGGCCAAGGCCACCGAATGGGTGCACGTCGAACTGGATCTGGGCGACGGCCCCAAGCAGTACCGCCGCGACACCAATGTCATGCCCAACTGGGCGGGCAGCTCCTGGTACCAGCTGCGCTACGCGGACCCGACCAATACCGAGGCCTTCTGCGCCCCCGAGAACGAGAAGTACTGGCTGGGCCCCCGGACCGCCGAGCACGGTCCGAAGGATCCGGGCGGCGTGGACCTGTACGTCGGCGGCGTGGAGCACGCGGTGCTGCACCTGCTGTACGCGCGCTTCTGGCAGAAGGTGCTGTTCGACCTGGGTGACGTGTCCGGCTTCGAGCCGTACCGCCGCCTGTTCAACCAGGGCTACATCCAGGGCTTCGCCTACACCGACGAGCGCGGCGCCTACGTGCCCGCCGCCGAGGTCGTGGAGCGGGACGGAAAGTTCTTCTGGACCAACGCCTCCGGCGTCGAGGAGGCGGTCTTCCAGGAGTACGGCAAGATCGGCAAGTCGCTGAAGAACGCCATCTCCCCCGACGAGATGTGCGACCTGTACGGCGCGGACACCTTCCGCTTCTACGAGATGTCGATGGGTCCGCTGGACACCTCGCGCCCGTGGGCGACCAAGGACGTCGTCGGCGCGCACCGCTTCCTGCAGCGCGTGTGGCGACTGACCGTGGACGAGGAGACCGGCGCGCTGAAGGTCACCGACGCCGAGCCCTCGGCCGAGGCGCTGCGCCTGCTGCACAAGACCATCGCCGGGGTCGACGACGACTACGCCAACCTGCGCGACAACACCGCGGGCGCGAAGCTGATCGAGCTGACCAACTACCTGACCAAGAACTACGGGGACGGCGCTCCCCGCAAGCTGGTCGAGCCGCTGGTCCTGATGCTGGCCCCGATGTCCCCGCACGTGGCCGAGGAACTGTGGGAACGCCTGGGCCACCACACCGCACTGGCGCACGGCCCCTTCCCGAAGGCGGATCCCGCACTGCTGGTGGAGGATTCGGTCGAGTACCCGATCCAGGTCAACGGCAAGGTCCGCAGCCGGATCAGCGTCCCCGCCGACGCCGATCAGGCCGCGGTCCAGGCCGCCGCCCTGGCCGACGAGAAGATCGCCGAGCTGCTGGGCGGCAAGCCGCCGCGCAAGATCATCGTGGTGCCCGGCCGCCTGGTGAACATCGTCGCCTGACACCGAATCCCGAACATTCGGGCCCGCGTGTGCATTGCGCACGCGGGCCCGGGCTTTTGGGGGTTCGGGGGCGGTCGAAGGTGCGGGGCCGGTTGTTGTCCAGGTGTCGATGGCCCGCGACCCGGAGCCCGAACTAGTCCCCGTAGTGGTGGCGACATTGCAGGATGTGCACGGTGTCGTCCTCGATCCGGTACACGATGCGGTGCTCGGAGGTGATGCGCCGCGACCAGTAGCCCTTGAAGTCGTATTGCAGCGGTTCGGGTTTGCCCAGGCCCTCATAGCCGTTGCGTTTGATGTCCTCGATCAGCCGGTTGATCCGACGCACGGTCTGTTTGTCGTTGGTGAGGAACCATTGATAGTCCTCCCACGCCTGTTCCATGAACAGAAGCTTTGTGGCACTGGTCATTTCGCCGCCTTGGCCTTGCGGCCCGCAACCTTGCGGGGGCGCTTGGCGGCAACCGCCTTTGCGACCTTGACCGGTTCGGCGGCGAATGTCACGTCGGCGAGGGCGAATTCGCGCACCTTGGCCGAGCGGGCGCTGGTAGGGGCGGGTAGGTCGTCGGCGGGTACGTCCACCAGTTCACGCACGGTGCCACCACCGGAGCGGTCGGCCTCGAGGGCCGCGTACAGCCGCCGGGCGTTGGCGGGGGAGCCGAGCAAGTAGGCGGTCTCTTTGAGTGCCTCGTATTCACGCAGGGACACCACTACGGCCGGTTCATGTCCGGCGCGGGTGATGACGACCTCCTCGAGGTCTTCGGTGGCGGTGTCGAGGACGGACGCGAGGTTGGCGCGCGCTTCGGTGTAGGTCATGGGCTTCATGCCCACTACTGTACAGAAAGCTGTACAGTCGAACCAGGGTCTCCTTCCCCTCCCGGCCCCTGCCCTCACCTACTCATCCGAACGAAACTCAGGCGCCCCCGGCGCAGCCGTCAGGCCGGTGACACCAGCACGTCGTTGAGGGTCACCAGTGAGAGGTTGCGCGCACGGATGATCTCGACCAGACGGTCGTAGCAGTGCGTCACGGCGGGGGCGTTGGCGTGGCCGATCACGATGGCCTGCGCGTTGAAGTACTTCTGCGCGCACTCGATCAGATAGTCCTCGGTGATGACACCGGAGTCGGACAGCGAGCCGTACCACATGGTGGGGACGGTGTAACCGAGATCGGCTGCCACCTTGTCGACGGTAGCATCGTGGCGGCCGAACGGGGGACGGAAATAGGGGGTCCCGTCCACGCCGAAGTTGTTGTGCAGGAAGGACTTCGCCTTGGTCAGCTGGGCGGCGATCTCGGTCGTGGACAGCTTGGTCAGGTCCGGGTGATCCCAGGTGTGATTGCCCAGCTGGATCTGACCGGACTCCACCAGCGGCCGCAGCGCGGCCTTGTGCGTGGTCCACGAGTCGTAGTACGCGGTGACGAAGAAGGTGAAGCGGGCCCCGGTGTCCTTGGCGAACTTCACGTAGGCCCCGACCACCTCGGGGCTGGCGCCGTCGTCGACGGTGAGGGCCAGGCTGTTGCCGTGCCCGGGCAGCGCCGTGATCGTGCCCGCGGGAATCGCGGACTTCGGCGCGGCGGGCGGCCCGGCGATCGACTTCGGCGCCGCGGACGGCGTAGGCGTCGCGACGGGTCCACTGATCCGCGGGGTCACCTTCGGGGTGGGGCCCTCCGAAGAGCACCCGGTCAAGGCGGCCGCAGTGCCCGCGGCGAGCATCGCGAGCAGCTGTCGTCTGTCCATCGCGTTCGTTATATCCATACGGCGTGAACCGGTCACCAATTCTGTGCGAAATGATCGCAATTCAGCGCATAAATTCAGGTTCCTCTCAGCGGGCGATGGGACGCAGCACGATCTCGGTCGGATGGGCGTCGCGCGGGGTCTCCACGGCATTGCGGACCGCCCACGCCACCGTCTCCGCGGTGAGGAACTCGTTCGGGTCGTAGTCGCGCCCCTCCCCCGCGATGATCTCGCGCTGCATGTCGGTGTCGATCCGCCCCGGATGCACCGAGGTCACCCGCAAGGCCGGTTCCTCCAGCCGCAGCGCGTCACCGAAGGCGCGCAAACCGAATTTGCTGGCCGCGTACACGCCCCAGCCCGGATTGGCCCGCAGCCCGGCGCCCGAATTGATCAGCACCACATGGCCATTGGCGGCGCGCAGCGCGGGCAGCAACAGTCTGGTCAACTCCGCGACGGCGATCAGGTTGGCTTCCAACGTATTCCGCCACTGCGCCACCGACGAATCGGCTATCGTTCCCAGGTCGGCGATCCCGGCATTGTGCACCAGGACATCCAGCCGTTCGATGCCGTCCACCGCACGCGCCACCGCCGCGTAATCGGTGAGATCGACCGGCCATCCGGCACTGCCGGGCAGCTCGCGCAGCATCGGTTCCAGGGCCTGCCGCGTGCGCGCGCCCAGCAACAAGCGATGTGCCGGAGCCAGTTCCCGCGCAATCGCCGCCCCCAGCCCCCGGCTGGCCCCGGTGATCAACGCTGTCGGCCGGTCGGATTCGGGCCTCGCGGAATTCGCCATGTGATCACCGTAACCGGCCGCGACGGTCCGGCGATGCTCCGGACGGGCACACCACCGCTAGCTGATTCATGAGAAGGCGAACGAAGTGCAATCTGGCGATCAGGAGTCGTCCACGGGCGACCCAGCGCAGTCCACTGTCCACGCGTCATCCACGATCGACCGAGCGTCGAGCCACATCTCCTCGCCCTATCGCGCATACCTACGGGTACCGGCGCAGAATAGGGCGATGACACACCCGGGATTCACGCCCACCCAGCTCGCGGCCCGCGCGGCCTACCTGCTGCGCGGCAACGACCTGGGCACCATGACCAGCGCCGCGCCCAAGCTGTATCCACACATGTGGAGCTGGGACGCGGCATTCGTAGCGGTCGGTCTGGCGCCGCTCAGTGTCGAACGCGCGGCCCTGGAACTGGACACCCTGTTGTCGGCGCAGTGGCGCAACGGGATGATCCCGCACATCGTCTTCGCCAACGGGGTGGACGGCTACTTCCCCGGCCCCTCCCGCTGGGAATGCCGCCGCCTCGCCGCCGACGCGCCCGACGGGCCCGACACGTCGGGAATCACCCAGCCGCCCGTGCATGCCATTGCGGTGCAACGGATTCTGGACCACTCGCGTCGGCACGGACGCAGCACCCGCGCGGTCGCCGAGGACTTCCTCAACCGGCGCTGGCCCGACCTGATGCGCTGGCACCGCTGGCTGGCCTACGCGCGAGATCCCAAGCAGCACGGGCGAATCACGCTCTACCATGGCTGGGAATCCGGCATGGACAACTCGCCGCGCTGGGATCGCGCCTACGAGAACGTGATTCCCGGTCCGGACCTGCCGCCGTACCAGCGCGCCGACACCCAGGTGGTGGGCGACCCGACACAGCGTCCCTCCGACCGCGAGTACGACCGGTACCTGTGGCTGGTCGAGCAGATGCGGCGCGCCGGATACGACGACTACCAGCTGGCCTCCACCATGAGCTTCGCGGTCGAGGACGTGTTCGTGACCGCCATCTTCGCGCTGGCCTGCGACGTGCTCGCCAATATCGGCGAGGACTACAAGCAGCCGCACGCGGACGTGCGCGAACTCTACGAGTGGGCCGACTACTTCCGCGCGGGCGTGATCGCCACCACCGACGCGCGCACCGGCGTGGCCCGGGACTTCGACGTGCGCGCGGACAAATGGATCGAGACCGAGACGCTCGCGAGCTTCGCGCCGCTGCTCAGCGGCGGACTCCCCCGCGACGCCGAACGGCGGCTGCTGCGGCTGTTCGAGGGCCCGCGCTGGTGCGGGCACCCGGACCTGCGCTACGCGCTGCCGCCGTCGACCTCCCCGGTGGCGCGGGACTTCCGGTCCCGCGAGTACTGGCGCGGGCCGGTGTGGCCGGTGATCAGCTGGCTGTTCTCCTGGGTGTTCGCCCGCCGCGGCTGGGCCGAGCGCTCGTTCATGCTGCGCGCGGAGGGACTGCGCCAGGCCAGTGACGGCAGCTTCGCCGAGTACTACGAGCCGTTCACCGGTGAACCCCTGGGCAGCATGCAGCAGTCCTGGACCGCGGCGTCGGTGCTGGACTGGCTCGGCTGACTGCCGGACAGTCCGGCTAACGATTGGCGAATTAGACAGTCGCGCCTTCACCGCTCCGGCGGCGGTTCGTCCTAGCGTTTTCAGGCATGACCGGACGCACACTGATGAAAGTGCTAACTGTCGCGGCTACAGGCATCTTCATGGCTACCCCCGCCGGAGTGGCTGCCGCCGATATCGAGGGCCCGGACGTGGCCTCGTGGCAACACCCCGGCGGCGGCAGCATCAACTGGTTCGGCGTGCGCGCCGCCGGATACTCGTTCGCCATGCTCAAGGCGACCGAGGGCCTCAACTACGTGAACCCGTACTTCGTGCAGGACAGCCTGTCCATGCGGGTGGCCGGCGTCGCGCGCGGCACCTATCACTTCGCGCGCCCGAACCTGCTCCCCGAGGCGCAGGCCGCGTTCTACTCGGCCCTGGTCCTGGGCCAGAACGGGCCCATGGACCTGCCGCCGGTGCTGGACCTCGAGGACTCCGGCGGGCTGCCCCCGGCCGCGCTCATCGACTGGACCCACCGCTACCTGAACACGGTCCGCGCCCTGACCGGCCGGATGCCGATCATCTACACCTATCCGCGCTTCTGGCAGACGGCCATGGCCGACTCCAACGAGTTCACCGCCTACCCGCTGTGGATCGCCGACTACCGCGGCAACGACCAGCCCGAGGTCCCGGGCGGCTGGCCGCACTGGACGTTCTGGCAGACCACCGACGCCGGCCGGATCCCCGGCATCGCCGCGGGCGTGGACATGAACGTCTACAGCGGAGCCCAGGGGGATTTCGCGCGGTACGCGAACCTGCCTTTCGCGGGCAGCAGCTGACCCACTCGCTGTTGGGGTTTCAGGGGGTACCCCTGAGAGTCCGAGAGTTGGTCGCGGTCACAGCACTCGAGGCAGGAACTGGCACCACTCGGTCTACCCCTGATTGACGCGGTCGCGCCAGGCCACCGCCTCCTGAACCCGGGCGATGTCGTAGTCGGGTCCGCCGGTGCCCACCGTGAACAAGGTGACGCCCGCCGCGTGATAGTCGTCGGCCTGGTCCAGGCCCGGCCAGGCCACCGACTTCTCGATCGCGGCGGCATCGGTGCCGACCGCGGAGCAGTGCTCCCCCAGAATGCCGATCTTGCGCCGCAGCACGTCGATGTCGGAGAAGCTGTGCCAGATGTCGGCGTACTGGGCCGCCAGCCGCAGCGTCTTCTTCTCGCCACCGCCGCCGATCAGGATGGGGATATCGCGCACCGGCTGCGGATTCACTTTGGCCAGCCGGACGGCGATGCGGGCCATCGCCTCCTTCAACTCCGCGAGACGGCTTCCCGCCGTACCGAATTCGTACCCGTACTGGTCATAGTCCTTCTCGAACCACCCCGCACCGATACCGAGAATCAACCGCCCATTGCTGATGTGATCCACGGTCCGTGCCATATCCGCCAGCAAATCCGGATTCCGGTAGCCGCCGCCGGTAACCAGCGCCCCCAGCTCCACCCGCTCGGTCTGCTCAGCGATCGCCCCCAACATGGTCCAGCACTCGAAGTGCGCCCCCTCCGGATCCCCGTACAGCGGATAGAAGTGGTCCCAGTTGAAGACGATGTCCACCCCGACGTCCTCACACCGCCGCACCGCATCCCGAATCAACCCGTATGCGGGCGCGTGCTGCGGCTGAAGCTGGACTCCGATACGAACCGGTCGGCTCATGAATGCTCCTGGTCTCGGTGATCACTGCCGCCCATTCTGCCCTCGGCAAACCCAGCAGGCGCATACGCATGAACCGGCGAGCTACGGCGGGATGCGCCGCGCGGCGGTGATTTTGTGGGCGAGGCCGAAGCTGAGACGTCCCGCCGAGGAGGTGGCTTGCTGCGCCTGGGCTCAGCGCATCCAAATGTCGCTGGCGAGGAAGCAGTCCCACATCTCGCCAGGGAACACCAGCGCCGGGCCTGCGGGGTCCTTGGAGTCCCGCACGCCGACCTGGCGCGCGGCGTCGCCGACGACGACGGCGACCTCGACACAGTCCCCGCTGGGCTGGCTGAAGCTGCTCTTGAACCATCTCGCGCCGGACAGATCCACGGCCACGCCGCACACTCCTCCGCCATCGCACGCACCAGTTTCCTGGTGTCTTCTTCATCCAACGCTAGCCGCTGAATGTGTTCGGCCGAAGGGGATTAACCCCGAAAACGACACGATCGCCACAACCCCTCAAATCGAGGGCGTTGCGACGATCGCGTGAACCCGCCGCTTTCGGCTCGGGGCTTCGTTGCTGGGGCTACTGGCCCGCGAAGCGGATGAAGCTGTCCCACTGCTCACCGGTGAAGAACAGTTCAGGCCCGCCAGGGTTCTTCGAATCACGGACGCCGACCTGGTCGCCGTCGAGATAGACCTCCACGCATTCATTGCCCTGCGCGGAACGGCTGGACTTGAACCAAGTGCGGGTGGGCGGGTTGTTGGTCACGCCGCGTACTCCTTCGCCATCTTCAGCACCAGTTCTTTGGTGTCGTCATCATCCAACGCTACCTTCTGAATCCCCTCGATGGCCTGCCTGTATCGGGTGATCACGTCGTCACGCTCCAGGTAGAGCGCACCTTCCGCGCCCTCGGTGTAGACAACGGGCGGTTCGATGAGCCGGCTGGCCGTGGGTGGGAAGTCGAGAAGGGTGAACGATTGAACCACAAGCCCGGGGTGCATGCCTGCCCCATGTGGAACGACTCGGATTGAAACATTCGGTCGCTCGGACAGCTCCGCCAGTCGGTTCAGCTGTTCGACCATGGCGGGTGCGCCGCCGGGCTGATGGTGTAGTACCGACATCGAGATCAGTGCGTCGAGGTGAAGATCGTCATCGACCAGCCGAGCCTGTCGACGGGCCGCCAGCTCCAGCCGGCGTTCGATATCGACGGCCGACAACCCCGGCATCGTCGCCATAATGATTGCGCGCCGATACTGGGAGGTCTGGAGAATTCCTGGGATGAGCGCTAGTTGGTGGGAGGTCATTCGCCGCGCACCGGTCTCCAGCTTCAGGTAGTGGTCGAACCAACTGCCGTACTGCCCCGCATAGGACTGCCACCAGCCCTTGTGTGTGCCTTGCTCTTTCGCCGCTTTCGCCAGTTTTCGGACTTCATCCCACAGCGTCATCGCCTCGCGGCGCTCATCGGCGCCTGCCTCGTAGAAGTCGAGCAGGCGTTCCAGTTGGGGGGTAGAGAGTTTCGTCGGCAGCCCTTCCTCCATCCGCATGACAGTCTGCTTCGACGTGTCGGCGTGGACGCCAGCGGATAGAAGCGATCTGTCGCCGCGCAGGGTGCGAAGGAACCGACCGAATGCCCTGCGGGGGACTGTACTTCCGGCCATTTCGTTAGCCTCGCTATCTGAGGATCGCCAGGGTGGACCGCCGTAAGCTGGACCGCTCATTGGTGAACCAGTCCACTGTGTGATTCCAGCATATTTCGTGGAAAACGATTTGGTGGACGTTCCAAGAGGCGAATTTGGTGTCTACTTGGAAGGTACCCGGAGCCGGGGTGACCTCCAGTGATTCGAAACCCCCTACGAACGTCGGAGGGCGTCAACCAGTTCGAAGTGAGCGGGCTGAACGGCGAAGCCTTGCATCTCCGACTTCGGGTCATTCAACTCAGCAGCTACCAAGGGACACAATGATGTTCAGTCAATGGTGGTCACTCGTATTCCCGATCATTCCGTCCTTGTTCGTCATCATCGGTTGCACCGCATTGGGCTTCCGTGACAGGGAGCCGAATTGGGACCGGACGGTCGAACTTCTGAACGGCAAACGACTGCCGTTGCTGACGGTAGAGGCGGCCGCAGGTCGGGCGCGCCACCGGCGGTACCCCTGATGTCGCGGACCTACTCGCGCATAAGCCATTCCAGACTCCTGTTGTCGCCGGATTCGCCGCCAACGTCGGACGCGGTGAAGGTCTGGATTTGGCCGCACCGCCACTGCATCGTGGGTAGCGGCAACACCCGCCAATCGTGCAGCGCCTTAGCGCAACTCGCCAAGATCCATGAAGAGCGCGGCTGGTCGTGGCCACGGCCGACCACGTCCCCCACGCTCTCCACTGGAGCCCTCGATCCGAGGCGGGCACCCCAGGCTCGCTCGCGCCGCGGGAGGTAATGATGGACCCGAGATTCCGATCCGATGACCACTCGGCGCGGCGTTGGGGGACGACGGCCTTCCGTTGCGTAACAACGACTACCGGATCATCGGCAGGGACCTCGAGCGTTTGCACTTCTGCGACATTCCACCCGGAGATCCCCCGATGAACCATGCCCACGCCATCGAGGTCTTAACCATCCACATCGGTTGCGTGCCGCATGACTGCCTGCGCAAGCGGGCCGCGATCGAGATCGCCGGCTGCACCGAACCTACCGACGGCCTGGCCGAAGTCATCCGATTCCTATTGGACAGAACAGATCCCAGTCAATAGCAACCCGACGCCGGACATACCGGCACCGATCAATATCGGGAGTAACCATGACCACCGACACCCCGCACCGGTTATCGCAGGCCGCGCCGCGCCCGGCGGCTAGACTGATCGTGCCTTACGCCGACGAGGGGGTGATCAAATCCGTGAGCAGCGATGACTACGAGTTGAGCCCCGGCACCTTCGACGAGGCCGCCCAGCAAAACCCCTTGTGGGTCGCGTGGGTGCAGCCGGATGCCATCGCCGCCCGGATCGACGCACTGTTCGCCGACACCGTCCCTGCCCGCCGCAAGAAGCCGCCGAACGTCGATCGTTTCAGCTTCGAGATGATCGACTGGCTCTGCGAGGAAGTCTTCGACGAGATCTTCACGGATGTAGATGCGCTGGAGGCACCGGAGAATCGCGCCGTGGCAGGACAGCTCGTCACCTACTTCGGCGAGGCGCTGCGCATTCTGGCCAACGGTGAGTGGTTCGCTAGCGGCACCAAGTATCCCTCACCCCTGTTCGACCTGGAGTTCACCCCGAAGGTCGGTTACCGCTGGAACTGGCAGGGCTCGGACGACCTCACCGACATGTTCTATGAGGCGGTCGAGATCGACGGCGGGCCTGATGCTTTCGGTGTGATCAGCACCGGCATCTACTCACGGGTCGCCGAATACAAGAAGACGCTCGGGCACCCGTATCCAGACGACGAAGTGACGGGCCAGCGCGGTCGTTCTTGAGTCGGTGGCCGGTGCCCAGTGGCGACCGACAAAGACCAAGAACAGCAAGATCAGCAACGTCGTCAGCGGGAACAGTGGGCAGCCGAGGCCGCGCGCCGCGAACGCAAAGAACGAGAACGCCGGAGTGAACGGGCCCGAAAGTCCAACGAGCGCGGGCGGAACTTCCACGAGGGCATGGCCCAGCTCAGGGGGGAGACCCCGGACAAGGGGTGGAAGCACGAACAGACCACGGAAACGAGCCTCGGCGGTCGACGCCATGACACCGCGCGGGACGACGAGAGGGGACGGCTTCGCGAGGGGTCGGAATACAAGAACCGCCGCCGCCTCGACGCCAGAGAACTTCCACAGCTGGCGAAGATTTGGGAAATCCTGGAGACGAACCAGCAGTACGTGCAGAACTACATCATGCGCGAGAATACCCAAGTCGACCAGATCGTTCAGCGTCAGCTGGATCGAATGCGAGCACGATTTCCTGGGCGGTTCAATGTCGAGCGCGAGAGCCGAGAACACTGTAGGCGCGCCGAACAACTCGGCGTTCAAAAATGGCTTCCCGAAAGGGGACCAGGGTGAACTTCACGACATCGCCGAACTGCTCCGCGAGCAGCGCGAGAGGGAACGACTCGCCCGGGTTCGGGAGCAAGCTCGACTGCACGAGGCCGTAGAACGTTCCAAGGAACGGGAGCGAGAACGACTGGCCGCCGAGCGCGAGCGGGAACGTCCACAAAGTCGCGAAGGGCGTGAACGCGAGTTCGAGACCCGGGAGCAGGAACTCAGGCGGGCGATGCCTAACGCGCCCGACGACGTGGTTCGCACATTCGCCCGTTCGAACATGACGCCGTCGGAAGCCCAGGCCCAACGTGAGCGAGAACGGACCGGCCAGGCCGAACAGGCGGCCCAGCGAGCCCGTCACGAACATGAGCGGCAGGAGCACGAGCGAAATCGAGATCGAGGACGAGGCAGAGAACGGTAGGGCGAGGGATCTTCGGGAACTGCGCACGCTGCGTACGGATTAGGCCGATCAGCTGGAACATCCTGTAGCACCCCTGCTCCAGGCGATCGATTGGGCCACCCCGCTCCTCCGCTACGCTCTGGGCCGACCCTCTACTACGGATCGTCCGGCACGTTCCTGCCGGTGAAGGGAAGTGTTAACCGTGGCAACGGTGACTTTCGACCAGGCCACCCGGCTATACCCCGGCTCGGGCAAGCCCGCCGTCGACGCATTGAACCTGGAGATCGCCGACGGCGAGTTCCTGGTGCTGGTCGGCCCCTCGGGCTGCGGCAAATCCACCTCGCTGCGCATGCTCGCGGGGCTCGAGGAGGTGAGCGACGGCCGAATCCTGATCGGGGACAAGGACGTCACGCACGCCGAGCCCAAGGAACGCGATATCGCCATGGTGTTCCAGAACTACGCGCTGTACCCGCACATGAGCGTGGCCGAGAACATGGGCTTCGCGCTGAAGATGGCCAAGGTCTCCAAGGAGGAGCGGCAGCAGCGCGTGCTCGAGGCCGCCAAGCTGCTGGACCTGGAGCCCTACCTGGACCGCAAGCCCAAGGCCCTGTCCGGCGGTCAGCGCCAGCGTGTCGCCATGGGGCGCGCCATCGTCCGGTCCCCGCAGGTGTTCCTGATGGACGAGCCGCTGTCGAACCTGGACGCCAAGCTGCGCGTGCAGACCCGCACCCAGATCGCCCAGTTGCAGCGCCGGCTCGGCACCACCACCGTCTACGTCACCCACGACCAGGTCGAGGCCATGACCATGGGCGACCGGGTGGCGGTGCTCAAGGACGGGCTGCTGCAGCAGTGCGCGTCCCCGCGCGACCTGTACGGGGATCCGGCCAACCTGTTCGTCGCGGGCTTCATGGGCTCGCCCGCCATGAACCTGTTCACGCTGCCGGTCGGCAACGGCTCGGTGACGCTGGGCGGCTGCCCGCTGCCGCTGCCGCGCTCGGTGGCGGCGGCCACCGGCGAGCGGGTCGTGGTCGGCATCCGGCCCGAGCACCTGGACCTGGTCGGCACCGGGGTGGGCATCGCCATGGAGGTGGACGTGGTCGAGGAGCTGGGCTCGGACGCCTACATCTACGGCCGCACCTTCGGTGAGGGGGAATCGATTGTGGCGCGCGCGGATTGGCGCAACCCGCCGACCAAGGGCGCGCAGCTCTCGCTGGTCGCGGACCCGGCGCACACCTACTTCTTCCACCCGGAGGACGGCAGCCGGCTGCACTGACGGCTCAGGTTCGCACCGACGGTTCAGGTTTCAGGAATGGCGGCGGGCTTTCCGCCGCCATTCGTCGTTCACCCGAATGCGCAGGTTCTCCAGCGGCACTTCGTTTCCGGAGGCGCTGCGCAGTTCGGCGCGGACCGGCTCGCCGCTGGAGTCCTCCAGCCGTTCCAGCGGCGCGGGCCCGTCCTGCAGGTATTTGTCACCCCACTGCCAGAGCGCGACCACGGCGGGCAGCAGGTCCCGTCCCATCTGGGTGAGCACGTATTCGTTGCGGGTGCGCTTGCCCTCTTCCTGGTAGGGCCGCTTCGCCAGCAGTCCGGCGTCGACGAGTTTGCGCAGGGCGCTCGAGGCCGCCGCGTCGGTGATCCCCACCCGCGCCGCGAAGCCGTCGAAGCGTGTGGTGCCGTAGTACGACTCCCGCAGGATGAGCACGGCCGAGCGGGTTCCGACGATGTCCATCGCCTTGGCGATCGAACACTCCTCGGGCTTCCACGAGCTCAGGTCGCTGAGTTTTCCCTCCAGTACGGCCGACATGGCGTACATCATACCTTGCTGACTTGCCTTCACTATGGCCAGCTCTTACTCTGACTTTAGAGACATCTAGTCAGATGCCCGCTCGGAAGGGAACGTCAATGAGAGACGCAGTCATCGTCGAAGCCGTCCGCACTCCCATCGGCAAGGGCAAGGCCACCGGCGCCCTGCACGGCGTGCACCCCGCCGACCTGCTCGCGCACAGCCTGCGGGAAGTGGTGCGACGCTCCGAGATCGATCCGGCGCTGATCGACGATGTGATCGGCGGCGTCGTCACCCAGGTCGGCGAACAGGGCTCCAACCTGACCCGCCGCGCCGCCCTGGCCGCCGGATATCCCGAATCGGTCCCGGCCACCACCGTGGACCGGCAGTGCGGCAGCAGCCAGCAGGCCATCCACTTCGCCGCCCAGGGCGTGATCGCCGGGGCCTACGACATCGTGGTGGCCGCGGGCGTGGAATCCATGAGCCGGATTCCCATGGGGGCCAATCTGATCGGAGCCGAGGACATCGCCGGGGTCGGCTTCGCCGAACGGTATCCGGAGGGCCTGGTACCGCAGGGCATCAGCGCCGAGCTCATCGCCGCGAAGTGGGGGCTGACCCGCACCCAGCTCGACGAGTTCGCGCTCGCCAGCCACGAGAAGGCCGCCGCCGCAACCAAGAACGGGGCCTTCGAGGCCCAGCTGTCGCCCTTCAACGGACTGTCCGAGGACGAGGGCATCCGTCTGGGCAGCACCCTCGAGACCCTGGCCGCGCTGCGCCCCGCGTACTACAGCGAGGAGATGGCGGCCCGCTTCCCGCAGATCGGCTGGAACATCACCGCCGCCAACGCCAGCCAGATCAACGACGGCAGCGCCGCCACCCTCATCATGACCGGCGAACGCGCCGCCCAGCTGGGCCTGCGTCCGCTGGCCCGGGTGCACAGCTTCGCCGTCGCGGGCGACGACCCGCTGCTCATGCTCACCGCGGTCATCCCCGCGACCCGGAAGGTGTTGCGGCGCTCCGGACTCGACCTCGCCGACATCGACCTGTTCGAAGTCAACGAGGCCTTCTCCTCCGTCGTCCTGGCCTGGGCCCGGGAAACCGGAGCCGACCTGTCCAAGGTCAATGTGAACGGCGGCGCCATCGCCCTCGGCCACCCGCTGGGCGCGTCCGGAGCCCGCCTGGCCACCACCCTCGTGCACGCCATGCACGACCGCGGCGCCCGCTACGGCCTGCAAACCATGTGCGAGGCGGGCGGTCTCGCCAACGCCACCATCTACGAACGACTCTGAAACCGAACGCCGCCCCGGCAACCACCGGTGCGGCGACTCATCGAAGCGCGGCGCGCTCAGCTGATGGCCGTGGCCACCAGGACATGCCCCGCACCGCCCGCGACGAGGATCACCGGCAGCGCGATGGCCGTCCAGATCCACGCGCGACGACCGGTCATGGCCGCCACCGAGGCGAGCACCATGGCCCCCACCAGCGCCAGGAACATGCCGCCCCCGCCGATCAGCAAGCCCCACAGGGCCGAGGCGGGCGGGCGGATCACGATGCACTGCACCGAGAAATCCCTTTTCGCGGTGCAGCGGTTGTGGACCAGGTCGAACAGCTTCGCGAACAGGTCGTAGCCGAAGCCGAAGGCCGCGACCACGCCGAGCAGGTAGAGGCCCAGCGACAGCGCGATGTCCTTGCGGTGCAGCGGCTTCCGTTCGTCGGGTGCGGCGGTCTGCGCCGGTGCTGCCGTCTCGGCCTGCGGCAGCGGGGCGGGCATGGTGCGATCGTCCGCATCCACCGGCGATCCCACGACGAGACTGCCGGGCCCCGGCGGCGGGACCTGGTTCGCCGCGGGATTCCGTGGCGGCTGCTGCGGTCCGCGCGGGCCGGTGGGCGGGGGCCGGCGCGAATCCTGCGGCATACCGACCGGCCCGCCCGATCGCGATGGGGGACCGGCGTTTACGGGTGCCTGAGGCGGAATCCGGGGCGGTGGGGCCGGACGGCCACCCAGGTGCACGGTGGCGGCGGCGGGATCCCCCGGGCCGGGACGCGGCCCGCCGACCGGCGGTCCGGGCGGCGGAGGCGGCGGGGCCTGCCTGCCGCTACTGGGCAGGGTTGGGCCTTCCGGTCCCGCCGGACCGAACCCGTCCGTGGGTCCCCCCGGTCCGGGCGGTCGCGGGCGGTGGGGCTCGTTGGGCGGGTTCATGATTGCGGTCTCCCCCAAGGCGCAGGGCTGTGGAGCCGGAATGGCTTCCTTCGGCATTGTCGCCGGGAGCGGGCCGCGCCGCCACCTCGGGTCGGCGCGGACGGTGGGTAGGGTGCGGTGGGTGAACGAGAGCACGGTGGATTTCGAGTCGGCGGTGGTGTACGCGATTCCGATGCGAACCCGGTTCCGCGGGATCACCGTTCGCGAAGGGATGCTGATTCCCGGGGCCGCCGGGTGGGGCGAGTTCTGCGCGTTCCCGGAATATGACGATCGCGAGGCCGCGTCGTGGCTGGCCACGGCGGTGGAGCAGGCCACGGTGGGATGGCCGGAGGCGGTGCGGGATCGGGTGCCGGTCAACTGCATCGTGCCGGCCGTCGGGCCCGAACGGGCGTACGAGATCGTGACGGCGTCGGGGTGCCGGACCGCGAAGGTCAAGGTGGCCGACCATCCGGAATCGCTCGGCGAGGACCTGGAACGGGTCGCGGCGGTGCGCGACGCGCTCGGACCGGACGGGGCCGTGCGCGTCGACGCCAACGGCCTCTGGGACGTGGACACCGCGATCGACCGGATCGGGCGGATCGACCGGGCCGCAGGCGGTTTGGAATATGTCGAGCAGCCTTGCCGGACCATCGAGGAACTGGCGGCCGTGCGCAAGCGGGTGGAGGTCCGCATCGCCGCCGACGAGTCCATCCGCCGCGCCGAGGACCCGCTGCGAGTGGCGGTGGCGGGCGCCGCGGATGTGGCGGTGCTGAAATGCACTCCGCTGGGCGGGGTGCGGCGTGCGCTCGAGGTCGCCGAGGCGGCCGGGCTGCCGTGCCTGGTGTCGTCGGCGCTGGAGACCAGCGTCGGACTGGCCGCGCAGGTCGCGCTGGCCGGAGCCCTCCCCCACCTCGATTTCGCCTGCGGCCTCGACACTTTGTCGCTGCTCACCGGCGATGTGGTCACCGCGCCGCTACGCCCGGTCGACGGCTGGCTGGACGTGCCGCGCACTCCCCCGGCCCCGGACCCCGAACTCCTGGACCGGTACCGCCACCCCGACGCCGAACGCACCGAATGGTGGCGTCAGCGCCTGGCCCGGGTCCGGGAACTGCTGCCCTAGCGCGCTGTTCAGGCGATCCGGACGCCGCACGAGTACATCGTGGTGCGCAACAACAATGCGGCTTCGGGCCCGATGACGCCGTCCACCAACTCCACATATCGGGCGCAGAACTCGGGGCCGTGCGGCGCGGCCTCGGTGAGCTCCGGGTCCAGATGGTGCGCGAGCTCGTGCAAGATCACCAATTCGCGGAGCGCCCAGGCACTTCCCCCGGCGTGCAGCGGCACCGCGAGCACGGCGCCCGCCGACTCGTAGTGCGCGGCCTTGGTCCCGGCCCGGGCGCGCACCGCCACCGGCGCCCCCGCCCGATCCCACCGGGCACGCACCCAGTTCAGCGCCAGCACCCGGTCCGCGTAGGTCTGCACCGATTCCACCGACCCGAACCGCCGCTCGATGGGCAGCGTCAGCTGCGATCCGTGCACCTCGACCGTCCGCGTCTCGAATTCGTCGGCGCGGTCGAACATTCCGCGCACCAGCCCCTCGGCGTCGTACACCTGGGACCGCTGCGCATCCCGGGCAGCCATGCGCGCGTTCGCTATTCGCCCGAACCGCGCGGCAACTGCCCGCGCGCGCCACCGAGTTCGGCGGCGCCGCCCAGTCGCGCGGCCTTGCCCGCCCGGTCCCCGGCCCGCCGGGCGGCCGCCGAGTACCCGGCCGAGGCCTGCGGGCCGCGCCAGGTGCCACGCGCCTCGGAGGTGCGGGAGTAGTAGTCGGTGAGCTCGAGTTCCTTGTCCCGCAACGCGAGCGCGGTGCCCGTGGGCGCGGCTCCGGCGGCATCGGCCCGCACGGCTTCCTTCTCGACCTCCGCCTTCACCTCGCCGAGCCGGCGGCCGATCCGCGCGGCGAAGGCCATCTGGAAGTTCAGGCGAGCCGTCACCGCCGCGACCGGCACCTCCACCGGATGGTGGTAGACGCGGCCGTATTTTCTTTCGACGACGACCTTCTGCGCGGTGGCCGTCTTGTACGCGCCCGATTTGATGTAGTGGTCGGAGGCACGCACCATCTGCACCAGCAGGCTGGTGTACAGCGCCGAACAGGTGTCGATATCGGTGTCGAAACCGTAGGCGTACACCGTCGTCGAACTGCGGGCCACATCACAGCGCACGTCATTGGCGGCGGCGATGGCCACGAACAGCTGAACATACGTGCGTAGACCACGTTTTCCGGGTTCCCCGATCGGGATCACCCGCTGCGTCGGCGTGGGGCGTCGTTCCCGGTTCGCGATATGCGCCCGCGCCACCGCCAGATCCACCGACGAGCCGGTCGCGAGCCGCTGCGCGGCCGAGAGGAAGGCCTCGGCTTCATGCTCGTTATCGGTCGATTCGGCCTGCCGCAGCAAGCCCCCGATCCGCGTGAGCATCTTGTCCTGAGAAGACATCGCGACCCAGCGTAGCGGTATCGGTGATCGCGGTGGTCACGCGCGATCGGACCAGGTACTCCCGGCACGGGCAACGGCCACCATGTATCTTCCCTTGTGCAACCGGCTGGGTGTGCCGCCGCTCACGTCTCGACCCTGGAGTATCCGCGATGGCTTTGAAGAAGGTGTCCTCCCTACGTTCGACGTTGGTGCCGCGTGCCGTGCTGGCCGTCACCTCGGCGGCGTTGCTGACCGCGACGTTCGCCAGCGGCTGCTCGAGCAGCTCCAGCGGCAACGGATCGATCGGTGAGAACCTCACCGGCCGTGGCCCGATCACCTATGTGGAGGGCAAGGACACCACCGAGACCGGTGCGGTGAAGCAGCTGGTCGAGCGCTGGAACGCCGCCCACCCGGACGAGAAGGTGACGTTCAAGGAGCAGTCCAACGACGCCTCCCAGCAGTACGACGACCTGAAGCAGCACATGCAGGCCAAGGCGTCGGACTACGACGTGGTCGCGCTGGACGTGCCGTGGACCGCGGAGTTCGCCGCCAAGGGCTGGATCCAGCCGCTGAAGGACTCCTTCCAGATCGACACCTCCACGCTGCTGTCGCCGCCGGTCGCCTCGGCCACCTACAACGGCACCCTGTACGCGGCGCCCCGCAACACCAACGGCGGCCTGTTGTTCTACCGCAAGGACCTGACGGCGGAGCCGCCCAAGACCTGGGCCGAGATGATCTCCCTGTGCCCGAAGGCCCGGGACGCCGGAATCGGTTGCTACGCAGGCCAGCTGGCCCCCTACGAGGGTCTGACCGTGAACACCGCCGAGGTCATCAATGCCTTCGGCGGCAGCTTCGTCGGCGCCGACGGCAAGACCCCGACCGTGAACAGCGCGCAGTCCAAGGCCGGCCTGCAGACCCTGGTCGACGCCTACAAGAACGGCGACATCCCGAAGGAGGGCATCTCCTTCAAGGAACCGGAGTCGCAGAACGCCTTCGTCACCGGCAAGCTCATGTTCATGCGCGGCTGGCCGTCCACCTTCGGCGACGCCGGTTCCGACGCCTCCGCGGTGAAGGACAAGTTCGGCGTCGCCCCGCTGCCCGGCAAGGACGGCGTCGGCGCCTCCACCCTCGGTGGCTACAACGCCGCGATCAGCGCCTTCTCCAAGAACAAGGCCACCGCGCTGGACTTCCTGCGCTTCCTGATCAGCGAGGACGCCCAGCACATCGTGGCCTCCGGCGCGCTGCCGTCGGTCCGCGCCTCGGTCTACGACGACCCGGCGCTGATCGCCAAGATGCCGTATCTTCCCGCACTGAAGGAATCCATCGCCTCCGCGGTGCCGCGGCCGGTGACCCCCTTCTACCCCGCGGTGTCGAAGGCCATCCAGGACAACGCCTATGCTGCGTTGACCGGAAACAAGTCGGTCGACGATGCCATCGCGGGCATGCAGAAGGGCATCGAGACCGCCGGATCGTAGGGCGTGCTCGACGGCGAAGCCCCGGAGAACGATCAAGGGCCGAGTCCCGTAGGAGAAGAGAACAGGTGTCACGTCCTTCGGGAGCGACCGATATCGAGTCGCCCGACCGTACGGAGCCGAGCGTGAAATCCGTAGCGCCACAGAACAACGCGCCGCAGACCAAGCGCCGGGGTGATCGGCTGGGCGTCTCCGCCCGGGCATGGGTGTTCGTCACACCGGTGCTGCTCGCCCTGGCCGTGGTCATCGGCTATCCGGTGGTCCGGGCCGTGATCATGTCCTTCCAGAAGGACTCCGGCCTGGACAAGTCCACCGGCATGTTCGTCGAGGGCGGCGGCGCCGGCTTCAGCAACTACACGCACTGGTTGCTGCAGCAGTGCACCAACTCGCTCGGCGAGACGGTGGACTGCCCGACCGGCAACCTGGGCTCGCAGTTCTGGGCCGCCATCGGCGTCACTCTGCTGTTCACCGTCGTGACCGTCGCGCTGGAGGCCACCATCGGCCTCGGCATGGCGGTCATCATGGGCAAGACCTTCAAGGGTCGCGCCCTGCTGCGCGCCGCCGTGCTCATCCCGTGGGCCATCCCGACCGCCGTCACGGCGCGGTTGTGGGAGTTCATGTTCCAGTACGACGGCGTGGTGAATCGCATCTTCGGCACCCACATCCTGTGGACCGCCGACCCGTGGCCCGCCCGCTTCGCGGTCATCGCCGCCGACGTGTGGAAGACCACCCCGTTCATGGCGCTGCTGATCCTCGCCGGCCTGCAGGTGATTCCGGAGGACGTGTACGAGGCCGCGCGCGTGGACGGCGCGTCCGCGTGGCAGCGGTTCCGGCACATCACCCTGCCGCTGCTGAAGCCGGCGCTGCTGGTCGCGGTGCTGTTCCGCACCATGGACGCGCTGCGCATGTACGACCTGCCCGCGATCATGACCCAGTCCAACCCGGCCACCCGCACCATCTCCATGCTGGTGGTGGATCAGGTGCGCCAGGGCCCGAACAGCGCGTCGGCGCTGTCGGTGATCACCTTCCTGCTCATCTTCACCGTGGCGTTCTTCCTGGTGAAGGTGTTGGGCGCGAATGCCGTTCGCACCCAGGAAGAACAGCGGGAGGCCCACTGATGAGCACCAACGTCGTCGAGCGGGCCGCGAACAAGCCCGCGCCGCAAGCGGTTCCGTGGAGCAAGCGACTCGCGTCCGGCCGCGTCTACCTGGGCGCGCTGATCGTGCTGGTGTGGGGTCTGGGACCGTTCTACTGGATGGTCGTGACCGCGCTGCGCGATCCGGCCTACACCTTCGACAACACGCCGTGGCCCACCCACGTCACGCTCGAGAACTTCCGCAACGCCTTCGACACCAGCCGCGGCAACAACTTCGGCCGGGCATTGGGCAACAGCGTGATCATCGGCGCGGCCACCACGGTGGTGGCGCTGCTGATCGGCATCATGGCCGCCTACGCGCTGGCGCGGCTCACCTTCAAGGGCAAGTACCTGGTGTCCGGACTCATCCTGTCCGCCTCCATGTTCCCCGTGGTGGTGCTGGTGACCCCGCTGTTCCAGCTGTTCACCGACCTCGGCTGGATCGGCCACTACCAGGCCATGATCATCCCGAACATCTCGTTCGTGCTGCCCATGACCGTGTACATCCTGGCGTCCTTCTTCGCCGAACTCCCCTGGGAGCTCGAAGAAGCCGCGCGCATCGACGGCGCGTCGCGGTTCCAGGCGTTCCGCCTGATCATGCTGCCGCTGGCCGCGCCCGCCGTGTTCACCACCGCCATCCTCGCGTTCATCGCGGCGGTCAACGAATACCTGCTGGCGCGACTGCTCTCCAGCGACAAGACCGAACCGGTGACGGTCGCGGTGGCCCGCTTCTCGGGCAACAACCCGCTGGTCCAGCCGTACACGGCGATCATGGCCGCGGGCACCATCGTCACCATTCCGCTGGTCATCATGGTGCTGCTCTTCCAGCGCCGCATCATCTCCGGCCTCACCGCGGGCGGCGTCAAGAGCTGAATTTGATTGCCTCCGCTTCGCTCCGGCTGGGTTCGCGGCGCTGGAGGTCTCGTTCTTCCCTCCCTCCGCTCCCCCGCTCCACTCGGTCCAGAACGAGACGCGCCGCGAACCACCGGGTCTTCCGGCCCCGGTGGCGTAGCCGTCGGCCCCGTCAATTGCGCCGAGTGGCCGGAGCGTCGATTAGCATGGGGCGAGCCGCGGCCGGTGTCACGGGGTTTCTGTACGCTCCCCGCCCCGGTGGGGTCGAACCGCGCTTTGTCGACGCTCCGGAAGGGGATGCTCGTGAGCTCGTCCCACGACCGGCACGCAGGAGAACCGGAAGCGTCCGCCACCAGGGCGGAGTGGAACGAGCTGGCGGCCAGCGCATCCCATCGGCAGCGGCATCCGTCGCCGAGCCGCCCACGGCGGCGGGCCAAGCCGCCCGTCGACCCTGATCAGCCTGGCATTCCGCCGGCACGCACTCGTGGCCAGCAGATCCGGCGACTGGTCCTGGCACTGTTCCTGGTCCTGGTGGTCATGCCGACCACCCTGCTGGGCGTCGCCTACTGGAGCGCCGAGATCCCGGACCCGAACGCGGTGCAGACCAACCAGATCGCCACCATCTTCACCTCCGACGGCGCCACCGTGATCGCGAAGGTCGTTCCGCCGGACGGTAATCGGGTGCCGGTGCCGCTCACCGACGTACCGCTACCCGTACGCCAGGCCGTCCTATCGGCGGAGGACCGCAACTTCTACTCCAATCCCGGCTACTCCACCTCGGCGTTCCTGCGTGCGGCCCGCGACAACCTGCTGGGCCGCGACGACGCGGGCGGCGGCTCCACCATTACCCAGCAGTATGTGAAGAACGCCTTCCTGAGTTCGGAACGCACCCTGAGCCGCAAGATGCGTGAGCTCATCATCTCCGCCAAGATGGCCCGCGAATGGAGCAAGGACGAGATCCTCGCCGCCTACCTCAACACCATCTACTACGGTCGCGGCGCGTACGGCATCTCCGCCGCCGCTCACGCCTACTTCGGCAAGCCCGCCCCCGAACTCACCCTGGCCGAGGGCGCGGTGCTGGCCTCGGTCATCCGCACCCCGTCGCTGCTGGACCCGGAGACCCACCTCGACCAGCTGCGCGCCCGCTGGGCCTACGTGCTCGACGGCATGGTCGAGATGGGCACGCTGACCCGCGACGACCGCGCCGCCACCCAGTTCCCGCTCATCATCCCGGGCACGGCGGCGGACGACGGCACCTCGCGCGGCCCCGAGGGCCTGATCCGCGCCCAGGTGCTGCGCGAACTACGCGCCTCCGGGATCAGCGAGCGCGAACTGAATACCGGCGCCCTGCAGATCATCACGACCATCGACGCCAAGGCCCAGCAGGCCGCGCTGACCGCGGTCGGCAGAGCGCTGGCCGGGCAGCCGGGCGAACTGCGCTCGGCGGTGGTGTCGGTCGATCCGCGCACGGGCGCGGTGCGCGCCTACTACGGCGGACCCGACGGCATCGGCTTCGATTTCGCGCAGGCCCCGCTGCAAACCGGTTCCGCCTTCAAGACTTTCGCGGTGGTCGCCGCGCTGGAACAGGGAATTCCGCTGACCTACCAGCTCGACAGCGCGCCACTCACCGTCAACGGCGAGAAGATCCAGAACGTCGACGGCGAATCCTGCGGCACCTGCTCGCTCAGGGAGGCGTTCAAGCGCTCGCTCAACACCAGCTTCTACCGGCTGTCCGGAACCCTGTTCGAGGGCCCGAAGGCGATCGCCGACGCGGCCCACCAGGCCGGCATCCCCGACCAGATCCCCGGCGTGTCCGGCAAGACCCTGACCGAGGACGGCGGCGGCCCGCCGCTGCCCGCCATCGTGCTGGGCGCGTACTCGGTGCGCCCGATCGACATGGCCTCGGCCTACGCCACCCTGGCCGCCTCCGGCGCCTACCGCGCACCCTATTTCGTGCAGAAGGTCGTGACCGGCGACGGCCGGGTGCTGCTCGACCGCGACGCCACGCCCGGCCGGTCCGAGCAGCGCATCCAGGCCGGCGTCGCCGACTCCGTCGCCCAGGCCATGCTCCCGATCGCCGCCTACTCCAACGGCCACGCCCTGGCCGGCCGCCCGTCCGCGGCCAAGACCGGCACCACCCAGCTCGGCACGACCGGCCAGAACAAGGACGCCTGGATGGTCGGCTTCACCCCGGCCCTGTCCACCGCGGTGTGGGTGGGAACCGAACAGCCCCAACCGATCCGGACAGCCCGCGGCGCCGCCATCTACGGTTCCGGCATGCCGTCCGACATCTGGAAGCAGACCATGGACGCCGCGCTGGCCGGAACACCGGTCGACCAGTTTCCCGGTCCGGCGCCGGTCGCCGGAAATCCCCCGGCCAACAGCAATTACGACATCCTGAATCCGCCGACCTCGGCCCCCGCGCAGGCACCGGTCCTGGTCATCCCGCCCGCTCCCACGCCCCGCGAGGTCGAGATCTTCCCCGGCCTCAACGTCCCCGTCCCCGGGTAGCGTTCATAACATTCATGTCCTGTTGATCATGTTTCGTGCCTACCGCTCCATCCGCGCGCGGCCGCGGATATTGTGGAACCCGCTACCGGATTCAGCGACTCCGAATGCCGGTGGCAGGATGCGGGTTGGGAGCAGGGTGGGGTCGGAGACAGCACGAGACATAGGGGCGACGCCGGTGGAATTCAATGTTGTTGAACGCCACGAAACGCTGGTAGCCGGAACGGTGCTACGCAGCCCGGCACTCGCGGTCGAAGGGCCGCGCCGCGCGAAGGTCGAGGAGGCCTGGAAACGAACGATCGCACGTGATCTGCCGGGCCCGCCCGCGACCGCGTACGTGGATCACGCACCCGAGATCGGTTCGTATCTGACCCATATCGTCGGCTACGAATGCAAGAATCCGGACGACCTATTGCCCGGCGATGTACTGGCGCGTATCCCGGGCGGCGTATTCGCGCGCTTCATTCGCAGCGGCGACAATCTCGGCGACGTGATCGTGTCGATCTGGCGGACGGTCTGGGACCTCGAGGCGGCCGGCAGCCTGGTGCGCGCCTACACCGGGGATTTCGAGCACTATCCGGACAACCGGACGGTGGAGGTTTTCGTCGCGCTGGATCAGAGCGCGGAGGGGTAGGGGAGCAGTGGACTTCGAAATCGTCACCCTGGAGGAATTCCTGGTCGGCGGGCTGACCATCCCCCTGGCGGGCCGCGAGGTCACCGCCCGCGACCTGGACCTGGTGAACTTCACCTGGGACCGCTACCTGGCCCGGGAGAAGAAGGCCGAACGCGTCGCCGCCTACATCGGCCAGAACGATCACGCGGTAGCCGTTCTCGGGTACGAGCTTTCGGGCCTGCCCGACCTGGACACCGGCGACGTGATGACCCGCATCCCCTCGGGCCGCTACGCGAAATTCGTTGTCTCGGACAAGCCTTACGACCTGCTCCGCACCGCCTGGGCCCAGGTCGCCAAGGCCGAGAACGCGGGCACCATCACCCGCTCCCACGCCGCGGAGATCGAGCGCTACACCGGTCCCACGTCCGTCGAGGTCTACGTCTCCCTCGACTGACGTCGAAAGAGCAATAAAGGGCGGCATCGCGATTGCGATGCCGCCCTTTCTTTTCGGGGGTGTGGGGGCGGAGCCCCCACATCTCCCATCGGGGGTTCGGG